>JALRGJ010000212.1 GCA_023253435.1 Ilumatobacteraceae bacterium
TCCCATGTGTGGCCAACGAGCATCCACCCGCCATCTGTCAATGTGCCCAACCTCTGTGTTCTCTCCACTCTCAATGAGTTCATGAACTGGGCCTACCTGATCTGCCGCATTGTGGGTAGACCACGGCAATTCATGGAGTTCTGAATGATCACTCACCAAGCTGTGCACTCCCTCTCCCCGAAAAGCGCGCACTTTCCAATCACTAAGAGTCAGAGTCACTTTGGAACGCAGTACAAATCTTTGCAGTCGGACTATGAGATCTTTACCCAAACCATTTTCGAGGTCTAATGAGTACACATCGTCACTCTGGCGAATCACCCGGACCACGCTGTTGATGTGGCCAGTGGGATCTAGAACCAGACTATGAATGTGTTCCCCTGTTGAGAGTGAATCAATGTCATTTGCGAGCTGAGAATGTAAAAAAGAACCAGCATCAGAGCCCTCCACAAGAACAACATCATTTTCCAAATCCGCGTAGAAGACTTCAGGGTCGCTCATGCCTTTGTTCCTGCATTCTTGCGCTTCAGGGTCATTCTTTCCGCTGCCGGTACGGTTGCCAGCAGTGCACGAGCTTTGTTTTGGCATTCAAGATCTTCGTCTGCGGGATCACTATCGGCAACTACACCAGCGCCAGCTTGAAGACTGGCAAACTGTGGCCCAACAAACATTGTTCTAATCGCAATTGCAGTGTCGAGATTGCCGGAAAAATCTACGTAGCCCACCACTCCTGCATATGGCCCACGTTTTACCGGCTCTAATTCATCGATGATCTCCATTGCGCGAACTTTAGGTGCTCCACTCACCGTTCCGGCGGGCAAGGTAGCTCGCAAAACATCAATAGGACCAAGCCCTTCGCGAAGATCACCTGATACCTGTGAGGTCAGATGCATCACATGGCTATAGCGCTCAAGAGTCATCAACTCATCCATTGTGACCGTGCCAAATTTGGCTACTCGACCTACATCGTTTCGCGCAAGATCAACAAGCATCACGTGTTCAGCAACTTCTTTCGGATTCTCACGTAGCTCAGATGCCAATTTTCTGTCGTGTTCATCAGTCTCGCCTCTTTTGCGAGTGCCAGCGATAGGACGTGAAATCACTTTTCCGTTGATCAATTGCACCATTGGTTCTGGCGATCCGCCCACAATGGTTAGACCAGGCTGACGGAGAAAATACATATACGGACTGGGGTTCACCTGGCGTAAAACCCGATAAACATCAAATGGATCAGCGTTAAGTTCAATATCGAATCGTTGCGACAAAACAACTTGGAAGATGTCTCCAGCGCGAATGTATTCCTTTGCAACTTCAACAGCAGACCTGTACTTGCCTTCTGGCAAGGACGATTTTGTGGCTGGCAAATCCTCGCCGGGAACGGGTGGCTCTACAGCCACATAGGCAAGTGGTCGAGAGAGATCCGCCACACTCTCGTGCACTCGCTCAACCGCTTTGTCATAGGCATCACCAATTTCAGCGTCAGTGAGTCCGGCAACAGGAACACTCTCTAAGAGATACACACGCTGACGCCAGTGATCAAACGCCGCCAGAGAACCGATAATGCTGATCGTTGCATCCGGCAGATCGCGATCGTCATGGGGAGTATTGGGAAGATGTTCAATCTCTCGGACAACGTCATAACCAAGGTGCCCCATGAGGCCGCCTTGCAGTGGAGGAAGATCAGGAAACAAAGGTGCTCTATAGATACGAAGTAGTTCCTCCATTGCAACGAGCATTCCCTGATCTAGCGGAACGGAAGAAGGGATATCCCCGGTTGCTGTGATTCGCCCGTGTGTCATCGTGAGAGTTCCACGTGGTTGACGCCCAACAAATGAGTAACGACTCCATCGCTCACCGTGCTCTACAGATTCCAATAGAAACCCGTCGTTTTCTCCAACAAGTTTGATGAAAGCCGCTACGGGAGTTTCTAGATCTGCCAACACCTGCGTCCACACGGGAACAACCGTGTAGTTGCGTGACAGAGAAATGAATTCTTCACGAGTCGGCGTGATTTCGGTAGACATCAATCGTTACCAAAAGATCGATAAAAACAGGTGTACTCGCCTGTATGACACGCGCCTTTGCCTTCTTGCTCAACGATGAACAACAGCGTGTCCCCATCACAGTCGTAGTATGCCTCGCGAACAAATTGTCTGTCGCCGCTGGTATCACCTTTGCGCCACAGCTCGCTACGGCTCCT
>JALRGJ010000213.1 GCA_023253435.1 Ilumatobacteraceae bacterium
ATGCTTGCGGCGACTGCATGATGAGTGTTTTATGTGAACCAGAGCAATCTGGCGCTGTTGTTTTAAGCCTGGACGAACTAAGAGAAATTCGTTTGCTCGCTCAGGCCGGTTTGGTGCCTACGCTTCGGCACCGTGCCGTCAGTTGATCCAGCGCCCCCATCTGGGAAACCCCCTCTCAGAAAAAAGCGACGCATTGTTCATGGCCCATTGCCTGGAGGAGTTGAGTACTGGAATCAACTTCGAGATCTAGGTGAACACGCAGGTCTGTTTCGCCTCGGAGTGAGTTCTGTCAATCCACTAATACGCGCCAGAAAAGAAATTCTTCAGCGCATTGCAGAAGGTCTGACAAACGACATGCAATTCACGTTTCGTAATCCAGAAAGATCCACAACTCCTTCTCTCACAGTAAAAGACGCTAAATCCATCATTGTGGGAGTGCGTTCATATTCATTTCCTGACGAAGAAGACAAAGATTCAACCGTTGCGGCGCGCATTGCTCGATATGCGTGGATAGATCACCAAACTGAATTGAAAGAGTCACTCAAAGTTGTGATGCGTCAACTTCGAGACGATGGGCATCGAGCTGTGGTATTCGCCGATGACAATTCCATCGTTGACAGGGAAGTTGCGTATCAGGCAGGAATCGGTTGGTTTGGCAAAAACGCAAACATTCTGGTACCAAGTGCGGGAAGTTTTTTTGTTATCGGATGCATTGTGACAACTGCCGAGTTGCCTCTGTCTCAGCCGCTAGACGATTCCTGCGGAACTTGCACACGATGCATTCCCGCATGTCCCACCAATGCAATCGTTCGCCCGGGAGTTATCGATGCTGGTAAGTGTTTGTCGTGGTTGTTGCAAAAGCCAGGAGTCTTTGCTCGGGAGTATCGGGAAGCGCTCGGGAACAGAATCTACGGTTGTGACGATTGCCAAACATCCTGTCCTCACAACACAAAGTGGTCTGTGCCAGTCACGCTTTCCTCCTCTCCACGTCGCACAATCGATGCGTTGTATCTACTCACTGCGTCAGATCAAGAAGTGATGAAGACATGTGATGGATGGTATGTCCATGATCGCAATCCGCTGTGGGTCAGGCGTAATGCCTTAATCATTCTTGGTAATAGTGCACGCCCAACACCTGAAGTACAGGGAGTAATCGCAACATGCTTGGAGTCTTCTGAGCCAGTATTGCGGGCACATGCAGTATGGTCCGCCGCTCGTTTAGGGTTACATCAACTCATTCCAGAGACCGATAACAACGAAATGGTGCAAGAGGAGCTTCGGTATCTGCCAGCCTTAAGAGTCGACCTATGAAACACTTGCTCGTCACTAATGACTTTCCGCCAAAGATTGGCGGTATCCAGTCGCTGTTATGGGAATGGTGGAGACGATTGCCGTCGGAATCTTTTGCGGTGCTCACCTCGCCCCATGCCGGTGCCAAAGAGTTTGATGCACAACAGCCCTATCGCATTGAAAGAACTCGTGAGCCGGTCTTATTACCTCATCCTCTGATGGTGAGGCGTATCAATGCGATGGCCAAAGATTTCGGGGCTGATTTTGTGGTCTTAGATCCAGCGCTTCCACTTGGACTGATAGGGCCAAGTTTGAATCTGCCGTACATGGTTGTGTTGCATGGCGCGGAAGTGACAGTGCCGGGCAGATTGCCTATGTCAAAGCAGATACTTGGGCACGTTCTGCGCGGCGCAACTCATGTCATCGCCGCTGGCGGATATCCAGCTGCAGAGGGAGAACATGCAGCCGGAAGAAAACTTCCTATCACTGTTGTTCCTCCCGGAGTAGATACTGATCGATTCTCACCCCTCACACCTCATGAACGTCTCAACGCTCGCAACAAATTCGGTTTTTCAGAAACAGATGAAATTGTGTTGGGTGTGAGCAGGCTTGTTCCACGCAAAGGTTTCGACACAGTGATCCGAGCAGTTGCGTCATTGGCGCCTTCCCGCCCACATCTCAAACTTGTGATTGCAAGTACAGGCCGTGATGAAGATCGATTAAAAAAGTTGGCCCAAGAGCTTCACGCCCCGGTCACTTTTATGGGTCGGGTAAACAATGAAGATCTTCCTGCTCTCTATGGGTGTGCCGATATTTTCTCGATGATGTGTCGCAATCGGTGGGGTGGACTCGAACAAGAAGGATTCGGAATTGTCTTTGTTGAAGCGGCTG
>JALRGJ010000214.1:0-252 GCA_023253435.1 Ilumatobacteraceae bacterium
TGCATTTACCGTGATTGCGTACTGGGCATTCCGTAATCCTGATGTGTATCACTTGGTGAACCCACTCGACTTAGCTGTTTTCTCCGCTGCACTGGCTGGTGGGTGTGGAGGATTCTTGTGGTGGAATGCCGCTCCCGCGCGAATCTTTATGGGTGACGTAGGCGCGTTGGGTATTGGCGCCGCATTGGGTCTCTTGGCCGTGACAACAAATACGCATCTTCTTCTTCCCATTATCTGTGCCTTGAATGTGAT
>JALRGJ010000214.1:262-2174 GCA_023253435.1 Ilumatobacteraceae bacterium
ACAGATGGGCGTATTTAAAGCATCAGGTCGAACACGTCGATTATTCAGAATGTCTCCCATTCATCATCATTTTGAGCTTGCTGGTTGGCCTGAGACAACGGTCATCATTCGCTTCTGGATCATTTCCGGAATCTGTGTTGCGGCAGCAGTTGCAATTTTCATTGCCGATTTCACTCACATTGCGGACTCATTTGCTGGACGTTGACATGAAGCGGGCTGCGGTTTTTGGAATGGCAGTGACCGGGAAAGCTGTCGCCAAAGCTCTCGTGCAACATGGTGTTTCGGTGGTGGCATCCGATGACAAATTGACTGCAGAGCATTACGAATTTGCAAAAAACATTGGTTGCGACCTGGCTGAAGTAACGAATGCAGACTCTGTTGCTTCATTTCTGCACAACGTAGATGCTTTGATTCCCGCCCCAGGGGTACCACCAAGACATTCCGTTCTACAACGTGCGTGTGATTTGGGAATTGATCTTCGCACGGAAATTGACATTGCCTATCAGTGGGAGAGTGAGCGCACTTCGCCGCGTAGGCCAATTCTTGGAGTCACCGGAACTGATGGAAAGACAACAACCACCATGCTTGTTGCTCACATCCTGCGAACTGCAGGGGTAAACGCGGCAGAGGTGGGCAATACAGATGTTCCATTTATGGAAGCGCAAGGCGATGAACACGATGTCTTCGTTGTGGAGTGCTCAAGTTTTCGTTTGAACTTCACTCATATGTTTCGTTGTGATGCCTCAGTGTGGTTAAACATTGCTCCAGACCATCTGGATTGGCATGAAACCTTCGAACAATATGTGGAGGCAAAGTCTCGCATCTGGAAGTTTGCAACTGCACACGATGTGGCAGTGGCGCCCATAGATGAGCCCATCATTATCTCGGAGGCTAGAAAGTCTGCCGCTCGACTTGTCACATTTGGTGTGGACTCAGGGGACTACTACGTCAACAACGGTGTACTTGTTTCTCCCCACGGGGAACTCTGCACCGTAGAAAGTTTGTGGCGCTCACTGCCTCACGACATTACAAATTCACTTGCTGCAGCAGCTTTGGTTCTAGAGACAGGGTTGGTCACGGTGTCTGATGTTGTACAAGCCCTACAGACCTTTGTGAGTGCTCATCACCGAATTGAACTCGTGGGAGAATTCAATGGGTCGCAGTGGTTTGACGATTCAAAAGCCACAAGTCCACATGCGGCGCTCACTGCAATTCGTGCATTTGATTCATTGGTACTCATCGCAGGTGGAAAAAATAAAGATCTTGATCTTGGTCAAATGGCCAGTGAACCACAACGCATGGCTGGGGTCATTGCGATTGGTCATGATGCTCCGGCCATAGAAAAAGCTTTTTCAGGCGTATGCACTGTTGTCAGGGCTGACTCAATGGCCGAGGCGGTTCGTGAGGCTGCTCAGTTATCACGGCCCGGGGTGGCGGTGGTGTTGTCGCCTGGCTGCACTAGTTATGACTGGTACAAGAATTACAACGAACGTGGTGATCATTTTGTGAAAGAGGTTCGAGATTATTTTGGAGTGGCATCCCGATGAGTACCACCGAAAATTCTCGACCTACACCGTCACTTCGTGACAGACGTTTACAGGTTCTGACACGAAAAGGATCTAACGATAAACGCAAGCTTGAGCTGGGTAAACCAATTTCTGCTTTCTATTGGATACAAATTATTTCTGCAGGCTTAGTGATGCTTGGGTTGACGATGGTGTTCTCGTCATCTTCTGTCAATAATCTTCACTCCGGATCTTCTGCCTTTGAGATCTTTTGGAAACAAGTTCTCTGGGTCATCATCGGAGTTGCAGCCGGATGGGCGGCATACACGATTCCTTACCAAGAGTGGGCCAAGAGAACGTGGTTGTTAACAATTGTCTCGGCTGTCGTTCTGTTATTGAATCTGATT
>JALRGJ010000215.1 GCA_023253435.1 Ilumatobacteraceae bacterium
TCTTGTAAAAAAATGATGTCGGCGTTCTCACTTCGGAGAGTTGCCAAAATTGCATCCTGACGTTCCCGCCACGGACCAAATTGCCACCACAAATTCCACGTAAGAATGCGTGCTTGCATGTCTCTACCGTACCCGCATCGGCGAGACTGTAGTGGTGAGCCAACTTGCAACACCGAAGTCATTGGCTCCATGGGGCGGAGTATTTGGCGGCGGTGGGCTCTTTGGCATTGGATATGCCATGGGGGTGCTCGATGGCCTAAAGGAAAAGGGCCTCTCATTTACCAACGCCCCTCTCCTTGGAACATCGGCTGGCTCTTGGGCCGCAACTGCAACAGTGCTCAATGTTTCGTTCACCGAACTCTCATCAATGAAGGTGCCCAGCTTTCCGAATCCCAAGCCCGGGCTGTTGGCGGCAATCGCTCAGGACATTTTTGGTGAGCGCTCTCATTCACACATCCACGTCATGGCATGCGCACTCCCCCGACTCTCGAGAACAAAATTGAGCGGAGCCGATTATCCCCTGAGTCAATTGATTGCGGCATCTTCGGCAGTTCCCGGATTATTAGCACCACAGAAAATTGGCGATACGAAGTACGTTGACGGCGGAGTCAGATCGGGAACAAGTGTGGACTTTGGCCCGGACGCAAACAGACTCCTCGTCATCGCACCTCTTGCAGGAGCAATGTGGGGACCATTTGCTCGATTTGTCGATAGAGCAATGCACAATGAGATCAGTGACTGGAAGACCCGCACGGGAGGAACGCACATTCTGTTCACTCCACGAGAGAACGCGGCTCACATCGCACGCAATCCCAAACATCTTTTCGATAAGCACAGAGCCATTGAGGCATACCACTGTGGTCTGAATGAAGCAAAAAACACTCACATTTCGATGTAAATAACCGCCAAATACAGGATGAGTTCAGGTGGCTTTCACCTCGCGTTCATTTCACTCAATTATCATTGAGTGAAAATAGAACACCCGATAGGAGCACAGCACTGTGAAAAATCGCCTGATTGACAAAGGACTTATCAGCCGTGCTGCCATCCACGCTGCACTAGGTGATCCCGCCCGGTTAGCCCTTGTGGAAGAACTCATCGTCAGCGATAGGTCCCCAAAAGAACTGGGCTCATTAATCGGACTTGAGTCGAATCTTCTGGCCCATCACCTAGATGTACTGGAAGAGGCTGACCTCATCATTCGATGTCAATCTTCCGGCGACGGACGGCGCAAATATGTACAACTCAAACGCGATGCAGTTCCTCACTTCACATTGACCCAAGCACCCTCACTCCCTCGCATGCTCTTTGTGTGTACCCAAAACTCGGCGCGATCTCAGTTGGCCGCAGCCATTTGGACTGACCACACCGGCACACCAGCCACCTCAAGTGGAACAAATCCGGCCACATCGATTCATGTCGGAGCGCTACAAGCAGCTAAGCGTGCCGGGCTCTCCCTGACAGGTGCATCACCAAAAAAATTGGGCGCCGTCAGTGCATCTACTCAGGTGGTAACTGTGTGCGACCTTGTGCACGAAGAACTTCAACCCAATTCTTCTTGGTGGCATTGGTCAATTCCAGACCCTGTCGTTAGCGGAAAATCTGCTGCGTTTGACAACGTCGTACAAGAACTGAGATCGCGGGTAGAGGCAGTTGCCTCTGCTCTCAAACTTAATGAAAGGGCATCATGAGCATTCGAGTCGGAATCAATGGATTTGGTCGTATCGGACGTCTCGCTGTCCGAGCAATGGCCCAACATTCACAGTTGCAATTGGTGCACATCAACGAAGTCAAGGGTGGATTAGAGACTGCAGCTCACCTGATGGAATTCGACACTGTGCATGGACGATACAACGGCACCATTAGTCATGACGAAGAACATCTCATCATTGATGGTCGGTCCATCACCTTTAGTGAACATAGCGAACCAAAAAATATTCCATGGAAAGATCTTGGAGTTGACCTCGTGATTGAGTCCTCCGGAAAATTCAAGACTCTCGAGACCTTGCAACCACATCTGCAAGGTGGCGCTCAGTCTGTAGTTGTGGCATGCCCTGTTAAACATGACGACGTCCTCAACATTGTCATGGGCTGCAATGAC
>JALRGJ010000216.1 GCA_023253435.1 Ilumatobacteraceae bacterium
CAGGGATTTGCGAAGTTGGCGGATGGCCCTGTGAGTGAGGGCAGACACTGCATCTGGGGTTTTGCCCATGACCGAGGCTGTTTCATCAATGCTGAGATCAGACACGTACCTCAGCCAAATTGCGGATCTCTGGTCAGGTGTCAAAGTATCCAAGATGTCTGATAACCGCTCAAGATCCGGGGCTTCGTGAAGTGGCGTGTAGGGGTGGGCATCTTCGTGGGAAAAATCCGTGGCAATTTCAGATGGACGGGAAGACTGACGCCGAGAGGCGTCTATTACTCGGTGGTAGGCAATTGTGACTGCCCAAGGACGGATTTGGTCGGAGGTTCCTTCAAATGAGGGGAGGCCCTTCACAAGGCTCACCATGGTGTCGCCCAAGATGTCGTCTGGGTTTTTGCCACCGATGCGTTTGATGTACGCGCGAAGATCTCCTGCCAACGAGTCATACAACTCTTCCCATGCGCCAGGTGCATGAGCGCGTAATCGGGTGAGATGGTCAGCGCTCATGGAAAATAAGTCTATAAGTGTGAGCGCCTAAAGGTTGCCGAGTTGAATCTGATCCATCACGTATTGGGCACGAATACGAACATCGTTTCCATCAGACAATTTTTGTGCGGCTCTCACCTGGGTGACTATTCGCGGATTTTTAGCGAACTTTTCTGAATGGCGCAAGAGAAAATCCCAGTACAAGGTGGTGAACGGGCAAGCATCGTCTCCGGTGCGTTTTTTTCTGTCAAACGAGCAACTCTTGCAATAGTTGCTCATTCTGTCTATGTACGCGCCGCCAGCGGCATAGGGCTTGGTGGCCATGATTCCGCCATCTGCGTACAACGACATTCCGATGACATTAGGAACCATGACCCATTCAGCGGCGTCAACAAATGAGTCCCACATCCATTGCGTAAATTGCTGTGGATTAATTCCGGTGAGAAGTGCAAAATTGCCAAGCACCATGAGTCTGGGTATGTGATGCACCCAAGCGCGATCATGAATGTCTGTGACTATGGATGACAAACAATTCATCTGAGTACGCGATGCATCTGTGAAAAGTGGGGGAAGAGGCGCATTGGCGTCTAGGTAATTGAGCGATGCATATGTTTCTGGTTCTTTCCAGTACAGATTCCAGACATATTCACGCCAGCCAATAATTTGGCGAATGAATCCTTCAGCCGATTGGATCGGTACTTTGCCTTCTCGATACGCCATTTCTGCCCGATCGCATACTTCACGTGGATGAAGCAATCCGATGTTGAGCGCAGGAGACAACATGGAGTGAGCAAGGTGCCAACTCTCTGTTGTCATGGCATCTTCATGCGGGCCAAATTCGGGCAAAACATTTTCAATGAAGTGATCAAGTCTTCGTAATGCCTCGCTACGTGATGTTGGCCAGATTCCCACCGGCGTTGCGCCAAAGACACGGGAAGGAAGTTGTTCAAGCACCTCATGATCTGTGTTGTCTAATGAAGACACGGGTGGACTTGGCCATATTTTGGTGCCAGGTTTTGGAGGGGGGAGTCGATTTAACTCGTCAAAATTCCACTGACCTTCTGCGGGGTCGTCGCCGTCCATGAGATAGCCAAGTCTTTTGCGTTGCCACCGATAGAAATCTTCCATCTTGAAGCTTTTACGGCCCGTAGTGAAATCTGCAAAGTCGTGGGGATGGCAGAGAAACTGATTTGACGGGAGGGTGACGACATCGAGAGAAGCGAGCAATTTTCGAGAAGACCGGGAATTTGGCTCTGTGGCAATTACTTCACTCGGTGAGAACTCTGCACAGTGTTCGAGAAATCCCTGTGAAAACGAAGATGCTTTCCGGTAGTCAACTTCGTATCCCTTGGTGGTGAGTGCGTCAGCAAACCGATGCATGGAGGCAATGTGTAAATGTGCGCGCTGCACGTGCCAGTTTCTCGATTCCAACTTTTGTTGAGACTCAACCATCAGAATTCGATGAGTTGTTGGTTGGGCACTCTGTAGCGCCGAGAAGGAGGTATTTAACTGATCTCCAAAGACCCAGACTGTTATTTTTGACCTCACGTAGCGACCCTACTGTCCAAACAGAAAGTGTCCGACGGAGTGATGCAAAATGCACTTCTTGG
>JALRGJ010000217.1 GCA_023253435.1 Ilumatobacteraceae bacterium
ACCTGAGACACCGGGAGAGCCGGGAAGAGCTGAAGGGCATGGACTCACGACAACGTTGGAAGAGTTGTCTTTTACGGCCAACACCACAACAGCAGCAGACACCGCTAGGGCAGTTGTTACCGCGGCAATCGCATTGATTGTTGTCCGTTGCATCGCCTACATCGTAAGACTCGACTATGCCAATGGACGCAAATGCTTCTTGAAAAGTAAGAAATACCCAGCTGTGAGCAGCATCAGGAAACCACACAAGGAAAAGATAAATGGAGCTGAATCTATGCGTCGCGCTACAAAACCGGCAATGAGTGCGCCCGCGGGAGCAAGGCCACTCATGAGAAGGGAGTGAATTGCCATGACCCTTCCCATCACTTCGGGTGGTGTGTTGTTTTGAATCAATGTCTGATTCAGATTCATGTACAAGCCACCGCCAATACCCCATAGGAATAAGAAGAGCCCCATTACAGGTATCGATTGTGATTGGCCGAGCAAGATCTGGACAGTGGAGCCCCAACACAAGCCACACATAAACCACATACCCTTACGAACCATTTTGTGATTGAAGCGCATTATTGCCATTGATGTCAGGAATTGACCTACTCCGAGCAATGCAAACAGAGCAGTTGTTTGGCTGCCCGAAGCACCCGCCTGTTCACGCGCAATCTGGGGACCAAGCACAATCCACGGAGCCATCATGAAAACGGTGGAAGCAGAAAGCAGCACATAGAAAGACCGAACAGCCTCATGTCCATTTATGAAAGACAAGCCTTGGAAAATTTCTTCTCGCAATTTCTTTCGCTGCGAAATAATTCGGTCAGGAACCCTAAGGGGTAACAGAACCAAGAAACCAATGCCGTATAGGGCCGCTTGCAACCAAAAAGCTCCCTGAATGCCCCAAATCTTGATGACAGGTCCAGCTGTTGCAGGCCCGATGATCAATCCGATGTTTGACCCAATAGTGCTCACGGCAATAGCACCTACCAATTTGTCGGACGGAACAAGTGTGGGGACCATTGCTGTTCGCACCGGTGTGCCAAGGGCAATAAAGATTCCGGCAATGAATGAGCCGATGATTGCCCATGCAACTGTGATGTGGCCTGTGGTGACCATTGTTGCGATGCCTAACGTGATGACTAATGCACCAAATTGACTCCCCATCAGCAATAAGCGTCTGTCCATGCGATCACTCATCACTCCCACCGGGAGAGAAATGAGAAGCGCTGGTACGCCCATCACAAACAAGATGACGCCGCTGATGTCTGATCTCGCTCCCAAATCAAGGGCAAGCCACACGAAGGCAAAGCGTTGAGTGCTTTGGACCAAGACGAATAGGAAACTGTTCGTCCATAACAATCGAAATGATCGGATCCTCAGTAGCTCTAAAGGCCTGATGCTCCCTTGATTCACCGCGTGTAGCTAACTACAGATGTCTTAGAGGGCTGATTTTTCAAGGATGTGAATGCCACATGCTGATCCAAGACCAATCACGTGAGCCATACCCACCTTTGCGCCTTCAATCTGACGTGGTCCAGCCTCACCACGGAGGTGGTGACACACTTCCCAAATATTGGCGATACCGGTAGCTGCAATGGGGTGACCCTTTGATTCAAGTCCGCCTGAAACGTTCACTGGTGTCTTGCCATCGCGCCATGTGGCGCCTGAGTTGAAGAAATCAACCGCTCCGCCCTCTTCGCACAGCATCAAGTTGTCGTAGTGAACGAGTTCAGCAGTTGCGAAGCAGTCGTGAAGTTCTACGAGGTCGAGGTCTTCTGGAGATACCCCAGCTTGCTCGTAGGCCTGTTTGGCTGCAATGCGAGTGAGTGTGTTCACGTCTGGAAGAACCTGACATGCCTCTTGGTAGGGATCGCTCGTGAGAATTGATGCAGACACTTTGATCGCACGACGGCGTTGTTCTGCAGACATTGTCTTCAGGCGCTCTCCACTCACCACAACTGCAGCTGCGCCACCGTCGCAGTTTGCTGAACACATCGACCGAGTGTTTGGGTAGGAGATCATGACGTCGTTCATGATCTCGTCAAGGGTCATTCTCTTTGTGTAAGCAGCGAGTGGATTCAATGTTGAGTGAG
>JALRGJ010000218.1 GCA_023253435.1 Ilumatobacteraceae bacterium
ACATAGAACTTCCCATCTTGATGAAGGCACAAGGAAAGTGCACAACAGACCACATCTCCGCTGCCGGTAAGTGGCTGACATATAGAGGACACCTCGAAAATATTTCAGGAAACCTCTTTATTGGTGCAGTCAATGCATTTGGTGGCGCCGTAGGAGAAGGACTCGACATTCTCGACGGAACGAAGAAGAGCTACCCAGATATCGCTAAGCACTACGGAGAATCAGGCGTGCAGTGGTGTGCAATCGGTGACCAAAACTACGGCGAAGGATCATCGCGTGAACATGCAGCAATGGAGCCACGATTCCGTGGTGGCGTTGTGATCTTTGCTCGTTCTTTTGCCCGAATTCACGAAACCAACCTGAAGAAGCAAGGACTTGTTCCTCTGACTTTCGCTGATCCATCGACATACGATGCAATTGAAGAGACAGACCGCATCAGCGTTCTCAATCTTCCACCAGTGCCAGACAAGCCCATGCAGTGCCGAATCACTAAAGCCGATGGCTCCACCATTGACTTTGAAGCCAAACACACCTTCAGCCCTGAGCAAGTGGAATGGTTTAAGGCTGGCTCAGCACTCAACATTGTGCGCGCCAAAGTGGCGGGTCAAAAGTAATAACGAAGTAGTAGCGCTCTAATCGAGACCCGGACGTCGATCAGATTCGGCGTTCGGGTCTCCTTTGTAATTAGAGGGATAACTCTTTTTCAACTCTTCTTCAGTTGGTTCCCGAAATTCTCGTCCCTCCGGTGGGAGCAATGCGCTGATCGCATTCATGATTGCCTGAGTATCTGCATCGGGGTCTACATACCCCAGTTGAACTGGTGGCCCCACCACAACAATCACCTCGGGAGGTGAGGTGACGTTTGTGATGTTTGGCAGCTTTGCATTGCGTGGCCACACCTTTTCTGTTCCCCAAATTCCCATGGGGATAACAGGAGCTTTTGTTTGGGCTGCCAACTTTGCGGCGCCCCACCGACCTTTCAGTACTGGATCAAAAAATGCACGACCCCGAGGAATTGTTCCCTGTGGCATGAGAGCAACAAGATCGCCAGCTTGAAGTGACTCGGTGGCCGCACGTAATGGCTCATCACTTCCTGTCCCTCGCTCTACTCGTATGCCACCAAGGGCGCTTGCCAACGGGCCAACGATTGGTGCGTCGAACACTTCCTTTTTGCCTAAGAAGCGAACTGCTCTTCCCGTTTTTGCAACCGCCAGCGACACTGCCGTGATATCGAAATAACTGCGATGGTTTCCGCACAGAATCGCCGCTGAATTTCGCGGAATGTTTTCGGTTCCTGAGATTGAAAAAAGTGCGTAAGGAAAAACCTCTGGACGTGCAAATTTCATCAGTGCTTGTTGCGCTTCAAGCCCTACCACAGGAATTTTTGCCACGCCTTGGGGAACATCGAGATGTGTGACGGGCCAGCGTCGTGCAGCAGCCATCAGTCGTAGACGCCAGTCTGGATTAACACACACTGGGTTTCCTACTGCTGCAAGAAGAGGCTCGTCAAACACGCTGTCGCTGTATGCAAATGAACCCGACAAGTCAACATCATGAGCCAAACACCACTGGATCACTGCATCACGTTTGCCTCGGGACCATACATATGACCCAACGAGTTCTCCTGTGTACTTCCCGTCGGCATCCACTTCATACGTTGTGGCGATCACATCATCAAAACCCATTAGTTGCGCAAATGGTTCGATGAGATCTCGCGGAGTTGTTGTGGCTAACACAACTCGCCTGCCATTTTCTCGATGACCATCTATCACCTTGTGTGCGTACGGCTGCACCATTGACACAAGCTCGGGTGCTGCAGCACGTGCGGCAGTTTGTACTTCCGATTGAGAATGTCCTTTCATCGCAAGCACGGCTTGCCTACCAAGAACCATGGATGGCAAATTTTCACCGAACGTTTCAAATACTTGATACAGCAACGACTCACCAGGAAGAGACCGATTCACAACTCCGGTTTCTCGCAGCACTTTGCTCACCACATGAGCAGACGCGCCAGACAAGATGGTGCGATCTAAGTCAAAAAACGCTGCGTGGCCCACGGGCGAAGA
>JALRGJ010000219.1 GCA_023253435.1 Ilumatobacteraceae bacterium
TTTCTCGCATGTTTGGCGGGGAGTCAGCGTGGGGCGTGTGGGCGCAGCGGTGGACAGCAGAAGAGGGCAGACATTCCATCGTGATGCGTGATTACATCACCGTGAGTGGGCTTGTTGAGCCTCATGAGTTAGAAGACGGACGCATGGCCCAGGTGAGTGCAGCTATCGTGCCTGAGCCCATTAGTGCGGCAGATGGCATGTGTTACGTAGCGGTACAAGAGCTTGCCACAAGAATTTCTCATCGCAATACCGGCACCTTATTAGAAGACAAGGTGGGCTACGACGTGATGATGAAGTTGTCTACCGATGAAAACCGTCATCACTTGTTCTATCGCGACCTAGTGACCAAGTTTCTTGAACTTGACCCCTCTGAGGCGGTCATGGCACTAGAGCGTCAAATTGTGAATTTTGCTATGCCCGGTGTTGGTATTCCTGGATTTGCTGAGCATTCAAAAGCAATCGCTGCAGCGGGCATTTATGACTTTGCTATTCACCATGAGCGCATCATCGTTCCATTAGTCATTCGTCACTGGGCGATAGACAAAATTGAGGGTCTGAACGGTGAAGGTGAGAAAGCTCGCGTATCGCTGATGAGACACGTGGAGCGTGTGGGCAAAGTGGCAAAGCGCCAAGCAGATAGACGCGCGTCTGCAGAAGCAAACGCCCAATAGTTATTCATCGTGGTACACATACCGGTACGTGAGATTGATACGCGGGTCTGATACTCGAGGAGATTTGGGAATGCGATGCATCCAGCACTTCTGACTGAGGCCCGACATCACAAGGAGAGATCCGTGGGAGAGCATTACATCAACCACCTCTCCAGTCTCATTGTGGCGTAACTCAAATTTCCTCTCTGCCCCCAGACTGATAGAGGCAATGACAGGTTCTGGACCATTGGATGCTTCGTCATCGGCATGCCAACTGAGGTGATCATTTCCGTTTCTGTACAAGTTGACGAGAACTGCATTAAAGACATGATCTGTTTGTGTCTCGCACATTGACTTAATTCCTAGAAGAGTTGGAGTCCACGGAGTTGGGGTGCGAGTTATCCCTGAGTACGTGTAGGTGACACCGTCTGAGTGCCACGTGGACCAACGTGGTTCATCCACAAACTTGCCATACATGTATAGCTGTCGTTGTTCCCACGGTGTTGTAGACAACAACTCCTCAAATGCATTGTCTGCATCCTGTGGTGTCAAAAACTCGGGAATGAAGAGCGCAGAACCATCTGTGGGGAGTAACTCTCCGCCAAATGGAAGCGACTGCGGACTAGGCATTTTGCGGTTGGACCTGCTTGTGGGCCGGTGGATGCATGGTGGCAGCGGCATCTTCATCTTTGATGTAGGCCCACGCATAAATTGCTCCCACAAACGACAAGATCAAACTTCCTGTGAACGCAAAGTGATACGCATCAACAAGCTGAGTGGTGGTTGCTACGCGAGCCTCGGTGGGGAGGTGACTGTTAAACAGTGTGGCCAATATGGCAACGCCCACTGCTGCAGAGGCTTGGCGTTGTGTAGAAAAGATTGCCGATGCTCGACCCGTGTCTGGCTTGTCAATATTTGCGTACGTTGCTGCTTGTAGTGGCACAAACGACATAGACATGGAGATGCCGCGAAGGAACATCAGAATGCGAACAATCCATGGAGATGAATCTGCTCCCAGCATGAGGTATGGCGCTGAGGTGGCAGTGACGAGAAGTAATCCCACGGTCACCAATTTCCGTGGTCCCACTGTGTGGTACAACTTGCCCACAAATTGACTCGCCAGGATCACTCCCACTGCCTGTGGGAATGTGGTGAGCCCAGATTCCAATGCTGTGAGCCCCAAAATTTTGGGTGATTGTAAAAACTGGGGGAGCAAAAAGAGAAAAGCTGCAAATGCACCGTAGGAGAACGTGTTCACCATGTTGCTATTTCTGAACATGCGGTCTTTGTAGAGGCGCAAGTACAACATGGGGGATTCAATGCGTAGCTCTACCCACACCATTACCACCAAGAGGGCGATGCCTCCTATGCCCGTGAGGAGAACCTCTGT
>JALRGJ010000220.1 GCA_023253435.1 Ilumatobacteraceae bacterium
GCGTGTGAAGTGCGTTCCATGACCCATTCGACACTAGTGGGCATGAGACGATAGAGCCGTGCCCCGAATTCGTGTCTTTGCTCTCACCGCTTTATTTTCTGTTGCACCATACGGACTGGCCATGGCCAATGCCGAAAATTCTCGTGATTCACACACGGCGAGTTCGGTAGTCACTGCCACCACCGCCCCTTACAACTATGACCTCGAGAACGAACCATCTGCGTGTCTTAATTCCAATCCACGACCCAATTGTGGACGTAAGCCTGAACTTTCTGGAGATAGAGGCGGCTGGATGCAGTACACCGTGTTTGGCGTGATGTTGGCTGCATTGGGTGTGATTGGCACCGTACTCATTCGCAATGTCGTGAAGCGAGATCGTGCAATTGCAGAACAACTTGCTAACAAGAGCGAATGAAATCAATCTGAACTTCATAATTCATTAGCGTTATCTCGTGGGTGTTGTCTTTATTCTGATCAGTGGAGTGGCGTTTGGACTTCTCCCCTGGTTTGCCCGCATTGCATATGACCATGGTGCTGAACCACTTGGCATGCTGGCAGTTCGATTTCTATTCGCATCAGTCATCATGCTCGCCGGACGGCTCACTCTTCAGAGAAAGGATCCGTGGCCACACAGAGCACTATCAATCAAGCTCTTTCTTCTGGGTGCCGTGGGATATGCGCCACAAGCAACATTCTTCTTTTTTGGAATTGAACGGCTTGACATCAGTCTGGCAACCGTCATCTTCTACACCTACCCCGTGTTCGTGGTCATCGCCAGTTGGATTTTTCTCAAACACATTCCCACGCGACTAATGACCCTGTGTTTAGGTGCAGTTGTTCTTGGTGCTGCGCTTACTGCAGGCGAGGTGAAGGCAGGTTCTTGGTTAGGCATCGCCCTCATGTTTGGTGCCGCAATTTGGTACACCGGCTACATCGTGATTAGCAGCAAAATAGTGAAACAAGCAGGAGCATTTACTTCTCTCACACTTGCCATGTTGGGAGCTATGTGTGCTCACGGTGTCATTTACATTGTTTTACGGCCAGACCTACCACATGACTCCACTGGCTGGATCGCAATTCTCGCTGCATCACTTTTTGCAACCGTGATTGCGATGGGTTTTTTCTTTGCTGGTGTCTCACGAATTGGCCCAGGCGAATCAGCTGTGCTGAGCACTGTAGAACCAGTTGTTTCTATTGCAGTTGGAGTCACTGCACTCAACGAAGAACTCACAGCCGTGAGAGTGATGGGCGCCTTGCTTGTATTGGGCGGAGTTGCCCTCATGGCTCAGTTTTCGCGTTCTGACACAAAATAAAATTCAAGGGCAGACAGCATTGATGTATACACATGCTCAGAATGCTCTGCACGAGATGTCTCCCACCAAGTAATGCGCATTGCCAAAACAGTGAGAAATGCCAATACCGCAGCATCTGTCAGAGCCACGTGACTCAATTTCCAGACTTCTGCAAAAGACTCACCAGGATTTGTTTGCCAGAACCACAAGAAGTTTGCACTGGGTTGCTGATTTTGGAGAAACAGAGAAAACGGGCCAATCACCTGTGACAGCGCCAGCCATGTGAGCAAGATAGGCAGGAACAGCGCACCCGCTCTAATAACTAAAAGCAATCGAGGGGTCTCGGACCGAAACGGAAGAATTTGTTCAACATTGACACGTGACCACTCTCGAGCGTTACGAAAATTACGTAGATCGTCAACAAACATTTGGGCGCTTGCATTGAGAGAGTTCTGCTGTTTTGAGGTTTTTAGCCAGGCATCTACCGCTGCTACGGCATCACGATGCGCTGTTGCTTTCATTGACATACGTTCTCCTACTTTGTGCACACTTCAGATAAAGGCGGACCACTAAACAACAAATACACAATCATTAAGAATGATCCCGCTCCGCCAACGACTGAACT
>JALRGJ010000022.1 GCA_023253435.1 Ilumatobacteraceae bacterium
CGTGTTGAAAACATTGCTGACAACGCCGATTCTGAAAAGACATTCGAGCAACTTGCTGCAGATGGTTACGACCTCGTCTTCGCAACATCATTTGGTTACGGATCACCAATGGCAAAAGTTGCCGCCAAGTACAAAGACCAGTGCTTCCAGTGGGCAACCGGTGCAAAGTTCCTCCTTACTAAGGACGGCGGCGGCGAGTTCGCTGATTTCGCATCAGTACCGGCAAACCTTGGAACATACTTTGGTGCAGCCGAAGAAGCTCGTTACCTCTCCGGTATCGCAGCAGGTAAGGCAACAAAGAACGGCAAGATCGGTTACGTCGCTGCATTCCCAATTCCTGAAGTAATTCGTGGAATCAATGCATTCACACTTGGCGCACGCTCAGTGAACCCAGATGCAACCGTTCAGGTCACATGGACAAAGACATGGTTCGACCCAACAGTGGAGAAGCAAGCTGCAGAAGCACTTCTCAACTCTGGCGTAGACGTCATGGCTCAGCACCAAGACACAACTGCACCTGGTGTAGCTGCAGAAGCTAAGGGTGCAAAGTGGGTTGGATATAACTCAGACGTGAAGGAAGCAGCACCAAAGGCTTGGTTGACCGCTCCAACATGGAACTGGGGTCCTTACTACATCAGTGCAGCCAAGGCAGTTGCTGGTGGTACATGCCCAACAGAGGAGTACTACGGAAACATGAAAGACGGCATCGTGACTCTTGGATCCTTCGGTGAATCAGTAGACGAGGAAACTCAGACAATGATTAACGAAAAGAAGGACGAGATCATCGCTGGAACATTTGCTCCATTCACCGGACCAATTAACGACCAAAGCGGAAAAGAAGTAATCAAAGATGGAGTGAAAGCCGAACTCGGTGACCTCTTGAGCATGAGCTACTTCGTTGAAGGTGTCGTTGGCTCGGCAAAGGGCTAGTTAACACATATGTCCTCTACCTCTCACGAGGTCGCACAGGGGCCGCATCACTCAGGTGGTGCGGCCCCTAGCGCACTCTCTGCCCACTCAATTGTCAAACGTTTCCCTGGCGTATTGGCAAACGACAACGTCAACTTCGATATCAACGCTGGTGAAGTTCACACACTCCTTGGTGAGAACGGAGCTGGCAAAAGCACGCTTGCAGCAATGTTGTGCGGTTTGTATCAACCAGACTCCGGATACATCTTGCGCAATGGCGAGCGCATTTCGCTTCCTTCTCCTCGCGCAGGTTTGCAGCACGGAATCGCCATGGTGCACCAACACTTCAAGTTGGTGGAGCGTTTCTCCGTTGCAGAAAACGTTGTACTGGGAAGCCGAGATCTCAACTTTCGGATAGACAGAAACACTATTGATGAAAAGGTTGCTGCCGTTGCAGAGTCGTATGGATTGCCCATAGACCCAACTGCAGTGGTTGGTGAGCTCTCAGTTGGTCAACGTCAGCGCGTTGAAATTGTGAAGGCGTTGTACCAAGGTGCAGAGATTTTGCTTCTTGATGAACCAACAGCGGTGCTTGTTCCTGCTGAAGTAGAAAAACTCTTTGAGAATGTTCGTGCAATGACTGCTGCGGGCAAATCAATTGTGTTCATCAGCCACAAACTGGGAGAAGTTGTAGAGATCTCCGATCGTGTGACCGTTTTGCGCAATGGCCAAGTGACTGGTCATGTGACTGGCAAAGGTTCGGCCAACACAAAAGAGCTCGCAAAGTTAATGGTGGGTAGAGATATTGATCTTGCACCACAACGCGCCTCACACCCCATTGGTCATGAGATTCTTCAAATCAGAGATGTGTCTCTCACACTGAATGGTGTTGACGTACTTTCCAATATCTCTTTCAACGTTCATGCCGGCGAGATGGTGGGCATTGCAGGCGTTGCGGGAAATGGACAGCGCGAACTTGCAGACACCATCGCTGGCCTTATCTCACCCACTTCTGGTTCTGTTTCCATTGGTGGGGCCATGAGCACAGACAAAGGACCTATTCATGCACGTGAACTTGGCTTGGCATATGTTCCTGAAGATCGCCTAGGAGTAGGGCTTGTCCCTTCTATGTCCATCTTGGATAATTTGCTCCTCACGCGCGACAGAGATTTTGTAGTGGATAGAGCGTCTCTTCAACCAGAAGCCTCTCGTCTTATTGATCAGTACGAGATCAAAGCAAACGGGCCAGAGCACGTTGCCAGAAAACTGTCGGGAGGAAATGCCCAGAAAGTTCTTCTTGCGCGAGAACTTTCTGGTGGCCGCACCGCCACAAAACTTCTTGTGGTGTGTTCTCCTACTCGTGGTCTGGATGTTGGTGCAATTGAAACAGTGCGACGCGTTCTCGATGACGCAAGAAGTGCCGGACAAGCAATCCTTCTCATCTCAGAAGATCTCGATGAAATTTTGTCTCTGTCAGACAGAGTCTTTGTTATTTATAGAGGTGCCATTGTGCATGAAACGCCCGGCGAGACAGCAGATCTTGCCACAGTAGGTGCAGCAATGGCCGGCCTCTCAAGTACTACTTCAGAAGGACACAACTAATGCGTGCTCCATTTCGTCTTGTCTTTGAACAAAGAAGCGAGACACCTAAGTATCTTGCAGCTGTAGTACCCATTGCATCAGTGGTTGCTGCTCTTTTCATTGGTGTCATCTTTTTGTTTGCCACTGGTTACTCCCCTTGGGAGACATATAGCAACATGTTCCAAGATGGCTTTGCGTCATCTACTGGTATCACCGACACCTTAGGAATGTCTACCGTTCTGATTTGTACGGCAGTTGCTGCAGCTTTTGCCTTTCAGATGAACCTGTACAACATTGGTGGAGAAGGTCAGCTGTACATGGGAATGTTGGCAAGCACATGGGCTGGTCTTGCATTGGGCCCACATCTTCCAACATTTGTGATGATTCCCGTAGTCATGATTATCGGTGCTCTTGCAGGAGCACTATGGATTCTCATTCCTGCGTACGTGCGTTCTCGCCTCGGTACCAGTGAGATTGTGACAACGCTGCTTCTTACGTACGTTGCAGCCAACTTCATTAATCACTACATCTATACATCAGGCAGTTACTTCCGCGCACCAAACACCATGTTTCCTCAAGGCAGATTGGTAGCAGATTCTGCACGGCTTGATCCGTTTGGTACCACCAACTTGTACCCCACATTTTTCTTCGTGGTGTTACTTGCACTTTTCCTATATTGGCTCGTGAAGAAAACAGAGTACGGATACAAGATTCAGGTGATTTCAGATTCGCCTCGTGCCGCAAAATACGCCGGTATCAATGCGAATCGCACCACCTTGTCTGTCATGCTCATCTCTGGTGCACTTGCTGGTTTAGGTGGAGCAATGCTCATTGTGGGACCAGTTGGTCGTTTAGATCCGGGCATCACTGCATTGGGTTATGGCTACGCAGGAATCGTTATTGCGGCCCTGGCACGCAATAACTTTTCAGCCATCATCGTGAGTGGCATCTTGTTTGCAGGTTTACGTACCGGTGGCGAGAAGCTACAGATTTCTACAGACACACCTATTCACATTGGTGTGATGTTGCAAGGAGCCATCTTGCTCTTTGCTCTAGGTGGAGAAGCTTTCCGCCGATACAGAATTAAAACAATTCGCACCAAGGTGGTTGCACAATGAACGACAACATTTGGATCTTGGCAATAGCCAACTCAGTAACGTTGGCAACAACTCTCATGTTTGGGTCACTGGGTGCTCTTTTCACAGAGCGTGCGGGAGTATTAAACCTTGGCGTGGAAGGTGTGTTGTTATCTTCAGCCATTAGTTCCTTCCTTGCTGCAGATGCATCAGGAAGCGTGTGGGTTGGTCTTGCCGTTGGCGCAATTGTTGGAGCACTTCTTACATGCATTCACGCCGGACTTGCCGTTATTTTGCGTGCAAATCAAATTGTGTCTGGTTTGGCTCTTGTTATTTTTGGAACTGGTCTAGCCAATTTTTTAGGAAAGCCAGCAGAAGGAAAAGATGTCGTCACAAAACTGAAGCCCATCACTTTTGGCCCACTGACAGATATTCCCATCCTTGGCCCGGTGTTGTTCAAGCACGACATCATCACGTACTTAGCAATCGCGTTAGCCATTGGGGCATCGTGGTACTTGTTCCGATCACGACCTGGTTTAGAGCTACGTGCAACAGGTGATGACCCTGCAACAGTGGACGCACAGGGATTATCTGTTGCAAACATTCGTATCCGCTACACCGTGTTTGGCGGGTTGCTCATGGGTCTTGGTGGCTCGTGGTTAATGCTTGCCCAGAGCGCAGCATGGCATCAATCGGCCACAACAAACGGCATTGGCTGGATTGCTCTAGCACTTGTGGTGTTTGCCGGATGGCGCCCCATGCGACTCATCTTTGGAGCAGTGCTCTTTGGCTTTACATTGCAACTGCCATTTACATTGCAAGCAGAACAAATCGATGCAATCTCAGCCGACTACACAAAGATGCTTCCTTACGTGGCAACACTTGTTGCTCTTGTGGCACTGAGCAGGCCAAGCAGAGTGAATGCACTAGGTGCACCACGAGCACTAGGAACACCGTTTGTTCGCGACGAGCGCTGACCGTTAAAAATCACTGGCGGAAGAGAAGGGATTCGAACCCCCGGGGCTATTAACCCTCTCGCTTTCAAGGCGAGTGCATTTGTCCGCTCTGCCACTCTTCCGTCTCACAGGCTATCGGGCACACATTCGCCAACAAATGACGAATCCCCAGAATTTCTTGGATGATGTCTTAGTTGCGGATGTGGGAGCGAAGCTCAGTGATCCAGTCATCAGCTTGTTGCCAGCGCGCATCTGCATGCTCTCGAGCAGAATGCGCTGCCTGACCAGCAGCCGGATACGAACCAAGGAATTTCACGCCACCTTGTTTGGTGTGTAGGTCACGCAAAACATCGGCCATCAGTTCATCTGCAACATGGCCGTCTGCATAAATAATGAAGCAGTAATCACCAAGACCACCGGCTTTTGTGGGCCGTGAAGACAACAGAGACAAGTTGATCCTGCGTGCTGCAAACTCTTGCAAAATAGAGATCAAACTTCCCGGCTCATCTGCACGCTGGAACACAACAATTCCTGTTTTGTCGTGACCAGTAGAAGCAGGAATACCTTCGCGTGCAACCAAAACAAATCGTGTTTGATTTCCCTCATGATCTGCAATGTTCTTTGCAATCACTTCAAGTCCGTACAGGTCAGCTGCATTGGCAGGCGCGAGAGCAGCAAGACCTTTCTCACCTTTCTTGCTGCGCTCTCCCACTAAGCGTGCAGCGTCAGCGGTGGAGTTGGCAGCTTGCACCTCAGCATGTGGCACGTTGTTTCGCAGCCACGCACTGCACTGAGCAGTGGCAACAGGAATGGAAAGAACTTCGGAAATATCTGCAAGCGATGTGCCAGTAGAAGCCAACAAACAGTGCTCAATATCTAAAACCACTTCTCGCTGAATCAGTAGTTCATAATCAAAGATCAATGCGTCTTGCGTGAAATTGACTGTTCCTTCAATGGAGTTCTCAATAGGAACAAATCCGGCATCAACGTCACCAGCAGCAACAGCATCGAGAACATCGGGAACAGACCGATACGGAACAAGTTCACCGGAAGCGAGGTCGGCTTGGGTGAGCAGTGCCTGTTCGGTGAATGTTCCAAATGGCCCAAAGAAGCCAATGCGATGCTTTTTACTCACAGGTGCCAAGGCTAGGCGAGGGCACCATTGATCAGCGTGGTTAATTCTGAAACCTCACGCTCACCAGAGAATCGCAGCTTCACTTTGCCGTCTGCGCCAATCACCACAATCATGGGATACCCATCAACCCCATAGGCATTAGCGGCGTCTGCTGTCTCGCTATCTGCCATCACTTCCCATGGCCACTCCATATCTGTGATCCATTGAGAGGGTGGCCAATTGGCTTGATCTGATCGAGACGCAGTGGTGATACCCACTACGCGTAGGTCTGTAGGTACGAGGCCTTGCTCTTTCCAATCAATGAGACGTGGAATCTCTCTGTTGCAATGTGGGCACCAGTGAGCAAGAAACACCAACATGGTGGGCTTGCCACTTGCACCAGGTCGAATTGTCATTTCCGCACCACTAAAACTTTGCCCCTTCAACACAGGAGCAACAGCATCTTGCGAAGGATCTACTTGAGAATCTCCTCGCCTCTCTAATGGCGAACCTTCAATCACAACAGGTTTGTATTGTGCAGCGTCTGCAGTTGTAGAGGTGTTATCTGTTCCGCCACTAGTTGTAGAGCTGCTATCGCTACCACGTGTTGCAGCCAGGATGGCCGCAAGTGCAATTACAAGCCCCACCACAATAAAAACAATGCGCGGATTTTTCTTTTGCGCATTTTGTTTTGCCTTACGTTGTGCCTGTGCCATGTATGCCTCCTTGGCTTTGGGGTGTAATTAGTCAGTAGAACTGTTGATTGAGGTTTCAGTTAATTCAGATGATGTTTCATTTTCACGCAGCAATGAAACAGATAATGCAATGACTGCAATGAATGCACTTCCTGCCATAAAACACAACGTGACAAAACCAAATTCTCTAAACCACACAGTGGTGCAAGGGACATCAACACTGCACACACTTGATTCCAATTGTGGATACCACTCCAACAGATAGTGATACGTAGACACCACTAGTCCTATTGCTGCAAGTGTGAGTGTGTAGGGCGCAATTCTCTTGTCTCGTCGCAGTGCCGCAACAAATGAGATGATGGCAATTGAATACATAGCAATGCGCTGATACCAACACAATTTGCAGGGCGCAAAATTTGCAACCTCGCTGAAATACAAACTACCCACCATGGCTCCACCCGTGATCATGAACATCAACCACAACGCGGATTCGCGCACCACACTCATCCAACCAACAGCCCAACCCACCGACTTTTCTAAGACCAGGGCAACAAGGGTGACGAGTCCGCCTGCAATAGTGGCAAGTCCCAGAACAGCACTAAAAACCTGCACTGTTTCCCTGTCCATACCTCCATTCTTGTCTGCGGGGGCTCATTTTCAACGCCACAGGAATCCCCTTCACTGTGCTGTTTCTCACGCCGAGTGGCAGGATTAATAGGTGACCACAGTGACCGTTGGGGCTCAGGCTCTTCGCGCAATGCGCTTTGAGCGCCGCAAGAACCGCATTGCAGATCTGGAATGGTTTGAGGCTCTGTACCGCGTCTACATCGCGGCGTTTCTTGGTGGTGGAGCCATTTTGTTTCTTTCTGGCCTTGCCACCGATACCGCCCTCACGGCGCGTGAACTCAACAATGTCATCACCAACACCCCTCACGTAGTTGGCCTTATTACTGCGATCATTGTGTTTCTCGGTTTGCGCAGTGGAGCAAATGGTGGCCCTATTGCCGTAGAAGAGGCTGAGGTACGCCATGTATTGATGGCACCTGTTCCCCACTCTGCAGTTCTTCGACACCCCGCAATTCAACGCTTACGCACTTTTGCATTTGCAGGTGCAGTTGCCGGCGGAACCGCCAATCAGTTGTTGTCTCGCAGAGTTGAAACATCTGATACTCCCTTAGTGATATGGGCACTGTGGGGTGCAATTGCTGGTGCATTGATGGGCATGTTGTTTGTAATCTCTGCATTACTTGTACACACACTTCACATACCCAGACAGGCTGTGACCGCTATTGCGACAGTATTGCTGACATGGCAAACAGCTGTCACTTTCGGAGACACCAACATTGCAGGACCATTTGATGCCATAGGAAGTGTTTCTATGTGGTGGGATCACTTTCATATCTTCGATGCTTTGGGAGTCCTGCTAATCGCCACACTTGCTGTTTGGTCAATTTACTTAGCAGGCAACTTGTCATTAGAAGCGTTATCGCGCAGAAGTTCTTTGGTATCGCAATTGAAATTTGCTGTCACGTTGCAAGACATCCGCACAGTGGTATTGCTACGAAGGCAGCTCAGTCAAGAACACATGCGAGTGAAACCATGGGCAAAAATTCCTGGTGTATTGCGATCCGATGTTGTGGTGGGCAGAGGCTTTAGAAGCATTGCTCACTTCCCTGCTCGCAGAATCTTGCGCATGACACTTCTTGTCATCACAGCATCGGGTGCTCTTGTTGCGACTTTTCACGGAACCAGTCCCGCTGTAGTTATTGCTGGCCTTGCACTTTTTGTGATGGGGCTTGATGCAGTTGAGCCATTGTCTCAAGAAGTAGATCAACCAGATAGAACAGATGCCCTTCCCTTCGAGCGCGGTGTACTCATGACAAAGCACCTCATTGCTCCCGCCGTTTCCATGTTGCCTTTCCTCTTTATAGGTGTGGCCTTCGCCTGGGCGCTAGAGCCACAGAGCTCCACCATTGGATATGCCTTTTTGCTTGGAATTCCAGCGCTATTGGGAGGTGTTGCTGGGGCATCCATTAATTCAGTGAAGGGCGCTCCAGACCCAGTGGGTGGGGCAAATATTGGACTAGCCCTTCCACCAGAAATGAGTGGCATGGGTTCTGTCATTCGCATGGTGTGGCCGCCAGCGGTCACCACTCTCACCTGTCTGCCCGTTTTGCTGTTGCGCTACAACAACCAGAATAATTTGCCTGCACTTGGTGATGCATTGCGATCCGTCATTGGTGTGTTCTTTATTTTGGGTTTGGTTGCTGGCTGGGTACGTCAACGTGATGCCATTCATGCGTGGTTTAGAAATGCATCAGAGCAAGCAAAATCCAATTCTCGGTCAACATCTTCTGTTGACACTTCATCAGAATCATCTATAGAAAACTGAAAGCAATTGCAATGGCTCGTACGCGTAGAAATATTCCAACACCGGTTGAACACTCTGGCTTGCTTGTAGACAATGTTTCAAAATCGTATGGTGCTGCACCCGCTCTAGACCCCGTGTCATTCAACATTGCACAGGGTGAGAGAGTTGCACTCATTGGTCATAACGGCTCAGGCAAAACAACGTTGATTCGTATTGCTGCTGGTCTGTTAGATGCGTCAACAGGTTCTGTACATATTTATGGTCATGCTGCTGGTTCACTTCCTGCACGAGCGTCGTTAAGTTTTATTGCAGACCAACCCACCTTTTATGACGACCTCACACTGTGGGAACACATGGAATACGTTGCGCGATTGCATGGCGTTGATGACTGGGAGCAAACAGCGGCAGATCTCTTAGGTCATGTGGGGCTGTATGACAGAGCCGACGACATGCCCAACAGATTTAGCCGTGGACTGAAACAGAAATCTGCCATTGCTCTCGGTTTCGTACGACCCTTTGATCTGTTGTTAGTGGACGAGCCGTTTGTCGGCCTCGACGCCGCCGGTAAAGAGGCCTTGCTAGAGCTGTTGGCTCTGGCCACAGAAAACGGAGCCACTGTGGTGGTTGCCACACATGAGTTGTCCTTTGTCCATACTGTGAGTCGCATTATTGCGTTACGCGATGGTCGCCTTGTCTATGACGGCAATACCTCGGGTATTGATGTTGATGGTTTGGTAAGAACCGAGGATCCTGCAGGCGAACATGACGGAGAACGGCACTAGTCTTTAGGCATGTTCACATATGACGTGGTTTCAGAATCAGTCCGTAATCCCCATGAGTTAGCAGCAGAGCTCACCCGCCGCTCACGTGAAGGTTGGGAAGTTGTGCATATTGCCTTTGATGGTCAGTCGTGGTTTCATGCATTCATTCGCCACTCCGGCAGCGTAGATGTTGCTCCATACCCCACTGCCAAAACAGACCACACTGTCACCACGGTGAGCCCTGGTGCAGCGCAAGCTCAGCCTGTAACTCCTGCAAGCGCTCCTGCATCTGCAACAACAAGTGCATCAAATATTCCCAACCCCCCTGCTAACTGGTATCCAGATCCTTCAGGCAGGTTTGAGCGTCGCTATTGGAACGGATCTAAGTGGACCGAGCATGTGGCAAACGGTCAAAACCAAGCAATCGATCCACCTAAGTAGTCACTGATATGCAGGCCATTTCTATTGGCCACGCGGGAATTCTTATTCGCACGCGCGGTGTCACCATTGTGTGTGATCCGTGGTTTGTGCCAGCATTTTTTGCGTCGTGGTTTGTGTTTCCTCGCAATGATCAATTGCCAGAAGACATCATGCACGATGTCTGCAACCCAGACTTTCTCTATGTGTCTCACTTACATGGAGATCACTTTGACGCCTCCTTTCTTGCGGACAAGATGAATAAGGACACCACTGTTCTTCTTCCAGATTTCCCCACACGAGAGTTGGAGCGTGAGTTCAACAAACTTGGTTTTCGCAAATTTGAACGCACTCTGAATACGCAAGAGCGTGAAGTTGCTCCCGGAGTCACCGTAGCTATTCATGTTGAAACATCCATTACAGACGGTCCTGGTGGTGACTCTGCATTGGTAGTGAGTGACGGCGTATCTCGGCTAGTAAATCAAAACGATTGCCGCACTAACGACCTGAATGCATTACGAGCACATGGCCCTGTTGATTTGCATTGGCTCCAATTCTCGGGCGCTATTTGGTATCCCATGGTGTATGAGATGGACGCCGTAGAGAAGAAGCAATTGTGCGTGGACAAAGTTGATGCGCAGTTTGCAAGGGCATTGCGATATGTGGAGTCTGTTGGTGCAACAACTGTTGTTCCATCTGCTGGCCCGCCATGTTTCTTAGATGAAGATTTATTTGCTCTCAACATGATCACTGGCCAAGAGCCAAGCATCTTCCCCGATCAAACAGAGTTTCAGCGTCGCATGTCTGATGCAGGCAAACTCAATGCCGCCACCACCATTCCGGGAACTTCTTTCACAGTGATTGGCGGAGCTGTCACGGTGGAGCAACCCATGTCTGGTGAAGAGGTATCTGCCATTTTCACCCGCAAAGAAGAGTATTTACGGAAGTATCAGGCCGACTGGGCTACTTGGTTGGCAAATTACAAGGCCACCTGGCCATCGCCTGAAACAGATGTCATTGGCACATTGAAATTGTGGTGGGAGCCTTTAATGGCAATGGCGCCGAGTGTTCGTCAGGGTATTGGTGGCAATTGTTTGATTAATGCTGGCGATCTTGCCATTTTCGTGAACTTCTTCGATGGTGTTGTAGAGACACATGCTGGCCAGGCGTATTCGTATCGATTCGATATTCCACGTGATCTGGTGGAGCATGTTGTTTCAACGCGTGCAGTGGACTGGTCTAACTCGTTGTTCTTATCTTGCAGGTTCACCGCCTGGCGCGAGGGCCAATACAACGAGTACCTGTATAACTTCTTGAAGTCACTTTCTGTAGAGCGCATGACGCGCACAGAGTCTGAAGCGCGTAACAAACTGCAGGGTATTCCTTCAGATGAATCAGATATTGAGATTGGTGACTACGTAGTGCAACGTAGGTGTCCACACCGAAATGCAGATCTGAGTGTGTTTGGAGAGATCGAAGGCGATCACCTGGTATGCACGTTGCACGGGTGGAAGTTTGATCTTGATACGGGGCGTTGTCACAACGCGGCGGAAAAACCCATCCGCATTAAAAAACGCTCGTAGAACTTTGCGAGTGCTGTACTTGGCGGTTTTCCAAGAGCCAGATTTGTGAGTACACTTTTCACCGACGAATCTGACGAAGTAATTTACTTTGTACACCATCAGGTTGAAATGGGCGGCACTTAGGTGTCGCCCATTTTGTTTTCCATTTGAGTTCGTCACCTGCACACATTCATTGCGAGGCCCTAATGGTGTAGTGGCAGCACATCAGATTCGTCAACCTGATAGTGCCGGTTCGATTCCGGCTTGGGGCTCTCACCAAAACAAACGATGAATTCAGCGCTCGTGCTAATTCTTACCCATACTGACGAAACGGGGACACATCAAGTAGTCACAGGCGGTGGAATTGTCCACCGCCTGTGTTTTTATATTTGAGTTAATCAATAAGAGCGGACGCCCTCAATTGCCATGGGCAATTCGCACCAAATGGTGAGCGAGTACTTGACGCCACTCTTTAATGGCTGACTCTCGTGTGGGTGCGTCACCAAACTGGGCCACGCAATTAGATCGCCCACGGGCACCTTCGCATTAGAAAATGACTGACGGGGAAACACCAATTCAGCTCCCTCATAGTCGTCATTGAGTTTGATGCTGGCAGACACTTGTGCCACATCATGATGCATGCGGAGCTCTTCTTGCTCACCCATTGCATAACGAATCACAAAAGCATCTCGGAGGCCGTGATAGTCCACCAAGGGCCACCATTGTTTAATGGCTGGCCACATGCGTGCTCCAATGTCGTTCTCAACGGCTTCAAATAGGCGTGGAGCGATTGCTGCCAGAGAGATCTCATATCCGGGCACAGGGTCATCATCTTGGGGAGAGAAGCCACCAGCTGCCTGTGCAGCGCGAATCACCGTGGCACAGAAATCAGGAGTCCAAAAAGGCATCTGCACAATGTCTGGTGCAACAAGAGTTGCCTCTCCGTTTTGTTGTGCTCCTTGGTAACCCAGGATTGCTTCAAGATTTCCCATATACATATGTTCTCACTCATTAAGCCACGGCGAGTGCTTTAACGAGATCCAATGGCCAGTTATCGGTATCTCACGTACACTTTGAACCGACGAGAGCAACCAGATACAAAAATATGTATCTGACAAAACCTTTGCGGAATGAGGCAGTGTCAAGGCACTGCCTCATTTTTATTTTCAAAAGTTTCCATTTGTCAGGAAGTAGCGCACACCTTTCAACTGAAGCCCTGATGGTGTAACGGCAGCATGTTGCCCTCGTCAACGCAAAGGTGCCGGTTCGATTCCGGCTTGGGGCTCTC
>JALRGJ010000221.1 GCA_023253435.1 Ilumatobacteraceae bacterium
ATTCGCCGTATTGAAGCCATCAAAGACGGTGCAGAGGTTGTTGGTTCTCGTACGCGAGTGAAAGTGGTGAAGAACAAAGTTGCTCCACCATTCCGTCAAGCAGAGTTCGACATCATGTACGGCAAGGGCATCAGTCGTGAAGGTGCGTTGCTTGATCTTGCAGTAGAGATGGAAATTGCAAAGAAGTCCGGTGCATGGTTTACCTATGAGGGCGAGCAACTGGGGCAAGGTCGTGAAAATGCAAAGAACTACTTGCATGATCACCCAGAGCTCATGGTGGATATGGAACAAAAAGTTCGTAACCAAGCTGGTCTAAATGGTGAAGAAGCATTCACTGAAAAAGACGAAGAGCCCATCGAGTTGGATTAGTTCAACTCAGGCCACATCGGCCATCTTCTCTCGCTGCCACGCGAACAGGTCGGCGGGTCGGGTTTCCGGCCCGCTTTTCTGTTGCTTAGCCATGGCTAAAGAGCCCAAACTCTCGCCGATAGCCTCAAGAGGGTGACTGGGGAAAAAAGCAACGCATACGTGGTGCGCACATTTGGCTGTCAAATGAATGAACACGACTCCGAGAGGATTGCTGGGCTTTTGGAGTCTGACGGCATGAGGCGAGCAGAGTCTGATGAGGACGCCGATGTTGTGGTTCTCAATACCTGTTGTATTCGGGAAAACGCCGATAACAAGTTGTACGGCACCCTCGGTCACCTAAAAACTTGGAAAGATGCCAAGCCTGGGCGCCAAATTGTGGTGGGCGGATGCCTGTCTCAAAAAGACAAAGACATTGTTCAACAGCGTGCGCCTTGGGTTGATGTAGTGATGGGCACGCACAATGTGCATCGCACCACAGAGTTGCTCACGCATGCTGCAGAACATGGACCCATTACGGAGATTCTTGAAGAAGCTGTACTAGATGATCACACGTTGTTTCCTAGCGCTCTCCCTGCCCGACGCGAGACCTCCTATAACGGATGGGTCACCATCCAAATTGGGTGTGACAACACATGCGCATATTGCATTGTCCCCTCTGTGCGCGGCAAAGAAATCAGTCGGCCCTTTTCAGACATAGTTGAAGAAGTTCGCTCACTTGCTGGGCAGGGAGTCACGGAAGTGACACTGCTTGGCCAGAACGTGAATTCATATGGCCGAGATTTATCACTTGCCGAGCGCAGAGATGGCGCAGACACCCGCATTCAGCCAAAATTTGCACAACTGCTCACCGAAGTTGGGTCAGTGGAGGGCATTCGGAGAGTTCGGTACACAAGCCCACATCCCAAAGACATGCGCATCGATGTTCTAGAGGCAATGGCACATACACCTGCCGTGTGTGAGCAATTGCATTACCCACTGCAAAGTGGATCAGACAGGGTGCTGGCCCTCATGCACCGTGGTTACACGGCAGACAAATATTTGGAAAGACTGGCAGAGGCTCGCAAACTCATGCCAGATATTGCAGTCACGAGCGACATCATTGTGGGTTTTCCTGGTGAGACTGAAGCAGATTTTGTACGCACCATGGAAGTTGCTGCAGAGGCAGATTTTGATTCAGTGTTTGAATTCATTTTCTCGCCCCGAGAGGGAACGGAAGCTGCTCTCATGGTGGACAAATTCTGCAACCCTGCTGAGGTTGGTCAACGATTCGACAGATTGCGCGCTGTGGTGGAGCGCAGCGCATTGCGCAAGCATCGTGAACGCATCGGAAGAATTGAAGAAGTAGTTGTAGACGGACCAAGCAAGCAAGACCCTCGCATCATGTCTGGCCGCACACGACAATTCAAGTTGGTGCACTTCACGGTTCCTCAACCACTTCGGCCCGGCACCTACTGCAACGTGGAAATCACAGAAGCTGCTGCCCATTACTTAAAAGGCCACATGGTGGAGGTCAC
>JALRGJ010000222.1 GCA_023253435.1 Ilumatobacteraceae bacterium
CCGGTTTTGTAGAACTCGGACCAGGTGGCGTGCTCACTGGCATGGCAAAAAGAACCGTTGAGGGATCTCGCACTATCAGTGTTTCAACGCCTGATGAACTCGACAAACTCATTGAGTGGGTAAATGCTTCGTCGCCCATCGGGCCAGCTCAGATTGAAGGCGAACATCTTTTTGCAGTGGAGAGACTCGTCGTTAGCCCAGCGGCAGGGTTATTCACCCCTATCGGAACTGTTCACAGCGGCACAGTTATAGATGTAGGTCACGTACTTGGACATGTTGGTGATCATGAGGTTCGATCACCTTTTGCCGGAGTGGTACAGAGTTACATTGCTGTCGAAGGTGAACGAGTCACATCTCGGCAACCTATTGCATGGCTTCGCACTCACTAAGGACGTTTGAAAAGGTCAACATGCCAAAGATTCCACAAAATGTCAGAGGTGCGCGTTTTACCGGTTGGGGCACGTCTTTGGGGCATAACACTGTCACTAACGAAGACCTCACAAAGACGATGGATACAAATGACGAATGGATTAAGGAGCGCACCGGAATACATCGTCGCCACATCGGAGGGTCTACTGCGGAACTCAGTATCGCCAGTGGTTCAGCGGCGCTCCAGATGTCTGGTGTTGATCCATTGTCCATTGATGCGTTAATTCTTGCCACCACAACTCCTGATCGTTGTGTTCCAGCTACCTCTGCGACCGTTCAAAATGCTTTAGGCCTCCGATGTGGTGCATTTGACATCAATGCGGCGTGTTCAGGATTTGTGTATTCATTAGTGAACGCTCACGGTCTTATTGCCATGGGTGCGGAGCGAGTGTTGCTAATAGGCACAGACACACTTGCCCGAATTACCGACTGGACCGACAGAAACACCGCCATTTTGTTTGCCGATGGCTCAGGAGCGGCAGTTCTGGAGAGCACCACCGGTTCTGGTCATCTTTTGGGTTGGGATCTCGATGCAGATGGTTCGGCAGAGGAGATTCTTTTTGCAGAGCGCGGCGGCTACATACAGATGGACGGAAAAGAAGTGTTCCGACGAGCTGTTCGCATCATGGTGGATAGCGCAACTAAATCGATGAATGCTGCGGGAGTAACTGCGGATCAGATATCAGTAATAGTCCCCCATCAAGCAAACATCAGAATCATTAAAGCAGCTTGTGAACGTTTAGGTATTCCGCTGGAGCGTTCAAGCGTTGTCATACATGAAACAGGAAACACTTCTTCCGCCTCAATTCCTCTTGCTTTGTTTGGTGATTTCGGGCAAGTCAAGCCAAAACAAGGTGACCTTGTTTTGCTTGTGGGATTCGGTGCAGGCATGACTGCAGCATCTGCAATCCTGGAATGGGGTGCGCAATGAGCCGTGTTGTTTTGATAACAGGTGGTTCAAAGGGAATTGGCCTAGCCTGCGCCAAGAGATTTCAAGAATTGGGCGACCACGTCGCAGTCACATACAACTCGTCGCCTCCACCTGATGGTTTTTTTGGAGTGAAATGCGATGTCACCGATTCTTCCCAGGTCGATGAGGCATTTAAAGCCGTAGAAGAAAAATTTGGTCCTGTTGAAATTCTTGTTTCAAATGCAGGCATCACAAAAGACACTCTCTTGCTACGCATGAACGAACAAGATTTTGCGTCGGTCATAGATGCCAATCTCACAGCAGCCTTTCGTGTCGTAAAACGGGCCACCCAAGGAATGCTGCGCGCCCGAAAAGGGAGAATTGTTTTGATGTCATCTGTTGTAGGGCTACTTGGTTCAGCAGGTCAAGCTAATTATGCAGCGTCCAAGGCTGGACTGGTTGGTTTTGCACGATCTCTTTCTCGTGAACTCGGATCGAGAAGCATCACTGTCAATGTTGTGGCACCAGGCCC
>JALRGJ010000223.1 GCA_023253435.1 Ilumatobacteraceae bacterium
CTCGAAGGACTTGAGCGCTTACCCCGGAGAATTCGATGCCTACATATGTGTACAAATTCGTAGAAACCGGCGAGACCATTGAGGTCCAGCAAGATTTCTCAGAAGACACTCTCACTGAAGCCAAACATCCCATCGATGGCACCATGCGTCCTGTCAAAAAGGTGTTCCTCCCCGTGGGCATCACCTTTAAAGGCGGGGGTTTCTACAAAACCGACAGCGGGAAGTCTGGCTCTGTCTCTAGCAGTTCCTCAGGATCATCTGATTCCTCCAGCTCTTCAAGTTCAGACTCCTCAAGTTCCACAACTACTGCTGACTAATACACATTGACCCCAAAAAGGGGTTCTATGCCTGGTCTCAGGTCTCAGCTACATCGAGCACGTTCGCAGTTACATGCCGTCTCGGAGCGTCTCATCCGAACGCTTTCCACTCACAGAACATCACAACTGGTGGCCGTGTTGCTTGTGAGCGCAGCCATTGGATACTTGGCCAGTTTTTATGGCACATGCATGTGACTAAAGTCTGACTAAGGGACTTATGTAGGGGGGCTTACATGGCGTACGGATCAGAGCACATCGAGATGCCACCAGTGAAAGACTGGGTAAACGACTGGGATTGGCTCGATGACGGTTGGGGTGAAAACGCCATCGACATTTGGAATGACGTGCGCGAACAATGCCCTGTTGCTAGCACTGAACGCTACGGACGAGCATTCATGCCAGTCACTATGGCTGCGATTCGGGACATTGCAAACGACACTGATCACTTCTCCTCCATCTGGGTAAACGTAGGTAGACCAGATGCACCTCGGTCCCCCGCTCCACCCATTACCTCTGATCCCCCAGATCACTTGGGGCATCGCAAACTCATTCTTCCGGCCTTTAATCCAAAAGCTGTTGCAGAGATTGAACAAGAGATGCGTGACTACTGCCGCGATCTCATTAAAGATCTCGATGGGCTCAATGAAGCGGATGCCGCTGTTCAGTACTCACAACACATTCCTGTGCATGGAATTTGCATTCTCACCGGTCTTCCAGAAGGTGATGCAGATTTGTTCCGAGATTGGATCTACAAAAACTTCCAACTTGCACCACGTGACAACAATGTTCGTATTGAAGTGATGACTGAGATGACTCACTACATCGATGCCATCTTGAAAGATCGTCTCGTCAATCCAAAAGACGACCTCCTCACCATGATTGCCAACGCAGAAATCGATGGCAAAGAAGTGGACTGGAACATCAAGATTGGATACATCCGACTCCAAATTGTTGCTGGTATCGATACCACCTGGAGTGCAATTGGTTCTGGACTGTGGCACTTTGCTCAGCACAACGACGAAGTACAACGCCTCATTGCCGTTTCCAACGATGACATGTTGTGGCAAACAGCCAATGAAGAAATTCTTCGCTACTACGCACCTGTCACCATGGCGCGCAAAGTGGTCAAAGATGTCACGGTTCAGGGATGCCCCATGCACGAAGGTGACCAAACTCTTGTTACCTTCCCTGCAGCGAATCACGATCCAGAAGCTTTTGAAGATGCACACATTTTTAAACTCGACCGTGAAAACAACAGACATGTTGCATTCGGACTAGGAATTCACCGCTGTGCAGGCTCAAACCTTGCGCGCTTAGAAATGCTCGTTGCTTTCCAAGAGTGGCTCCGTGCATTCCCTAACTACTCACTCAACCCGAACAAGAAGACCACCTGGGCTAACGGACAAGTCCGCGGTCCACGCATCTTGCCTGTTCTCTTGAACCGATAAGCCGGTTACGTGCTGAGTCATCCAACACATAATGCGTGTGATACCTCACGCCCCAAGGGTCGTGAGGCAGTGATGGCATCGCTAATTGACGCCACGATTGAG
>JALRGJ010000224.1 GCA_023253435.1 Ilumatobacteraceae bacterium
GGCCACGCACCACACGGGCCACGTACACCCAACCGAATGTTGCGAGGACCAAAATGATGTAGGTGAGTCTGGCAGGATTCCCCTCTGGTACACCCAAAGACTCAAGGCGCTGAGTAAACGGACGCGTCAGGGCAATAATTAACAAAAACGAGGGAAACGCAAGAGTGAGATCTGTGATGCGACTAATTACCGCATCGATTTTTCCTCTCTTGTAACCAGCAGTTACACCAATAATGACACCCAATGTTGTGGTCAGGAGCGTTGCGATAAATCCAACAAGGAGTGAAACTCGAGCTCCATACATCAACCTGGCCAATATGTCCCGGCCAGTTCCAGGTTCCACACCCAGCCAGTGAGCAGATGAAATTCCGCCAAAAGAACCTTTAGGAAGACCGTAATCATTCAATGCATTTTTATCGAGCTCGTAAGGGCTGATTCCGAGAATTGCACACAGAACGGGAGCGAATGCGGCAACAAAAATGTAGAAACCAATTACTCCAGCGGCAACAAGAGCAAATCTGTCTTTACGAAATCGTTCCCACGCCAATTGTTTTGGAGACTTCCCAACAACAGACGCAGCAACTGTTACTTCTTCTGTGCTTAATGCATCTGTATGAATAGTCGTCCCCACATTTACTCCCCTTGATGCAAACGGTACTGCACAATTCGCGCAAACTCATCAGGGTCAAGACTTGCCCCACCAACGAGTGCTCCATCAATATCTGGTTGACTCATCAAGTCAGCAATGTTTGCCGCCTTCACAGAACCGCCGTACTGAATACGAACAGCAGACGAAGTTTCCGATCCGAAGAGAACACCGATTTCTCTTCTTATTGCGCCGCATACCTCTTGAGCGTCAGCGGACGTAGCGGTCTTCCCGGTACCAATTGCCCAAATGGGTTCATAAGCGATCACCATCGATGACACTTGTTCTGGTGACACCTTCTTCAGGCCCAAACGTATCTGACCAAGCACCTTGTCATTTGTACTGCCAGCTTCTCGTTCCTCAAGAGTCTCTCCCACACAAAGAATCGGTGTCATCTTCTGAGACAACACGGCATGAACTTTCTTGTTCACAATTTCGTCTGTCTCACCAAAGATCTCTCGCCGTTCACTGTGCCCACAAATCACCAACGCCACGTTTAGCTTCGACAAAAAGCCTGGCGCAATCTCACCGGTGAAGGCGCCCTTTTCTTCAAAATGACAATGTTGTGCACCAAGAAAAAACTTGAGTTTGTCGACTTCAATAAGAGTTTGAACACTTCTGATGTCTGTGAAGGGCGGGTGGATGCTTACATCGACAGACTCAAAATCTTCTTTACTGACGAGAAAAGACAATTTCTGCATGAGTTGAATTGCTTCGAAATGATTCTGATGCATCTTCCAGTTGCCACTTATTAGTGGACGACGACTATTGGACATTTGGTGCTCCTCGCAATGCTGCTAACCCTGGAAGATCGCCTAATTCCAACAGTTCAAGAGATGCTCCACCCCCAGTAGAAACATGATCTACCTCGTCATCGAGTTTGAACTGAGCTAGTGCAGCTGCGCTATCACCACCACCAACAACGGTGAAGGCTTTTGTTGCTGCAACAGCTTCTGCCACAGTTCTGGTGCCTGCAGCGAAACGATCATCTTCAAACATCCCCATGGGTCCATTCCAAAACACCGTACGAGCGTCCATGATCACATCACTAAAGGCGGCTGCGCTTCCAGGACCAATATCGAGACCTTTCGCTCCTTCTGGCAAGCGTTGGCCATAAGTCGCAAATTGACCGTTGGCATCAAGACCCACGATGTCCTCGGGAAGATGTATCGGCTTTCCCGCGTCTAACAAACGTTTGCAAGTGCTCACTTGATCTAAC
>JALRGJ010000225.1 GCA_023253435.1 Ilumatobacteraceae bacterium
TTCTCTTCTTCTGTCAGGCCTCCCCGAGCCTCAATGAGGTCTGGGCGCTGCTGCATAGTGCGCCAGAGAGCCTGTGCACGGCGCCATTTAGCCACTTTGGCATGGTCTCCACTGCGTAATACCTCTGGCACCTCCCAGCCCCGATACTGGGCGGGGCGGGTGTACTGGGGCTCCTCTAATAATCCTTCGGCCCCAAAACTCTCGGTGACCGGAGAGACAGCATTACCCATCACTCCGGGGAGGAGGCGGGTCACTGCCTCAATAATCAGGCACGCCCCCACTTCTCCCCCGGCCAACACAACATCTCCTACAGACACTTCGTGATCAACAAGGTGCTCGCGCACCCGCTGATCGACACCTTCGTATCTGCCACACAACATGCTGAATCCGCCCAGTGAGGCAAGAGAGTTTGCCATTGCCTGATCAAACTTTTGTCCGCCAGGACCAAGAAGCAATAAAGGTCGAGGTGGTTGAGCAGATTCCACCGCATCAAAGATTGGTTCAGGGCGCATCAACATTCCTGCGCCGCCACCAAATGGAGTGTCGTCAACAGTTCTGTGTATGTCTGAAGTGTGTTCCCGAATGTCGTGAGTTTGAACGTGTACGGCACCGGATTCAATTGCGCGGCCCAACAAACTGTGCAAGCAAAAGCCATCAACAATGCCGGGGAAAAGAGTGAAGACATCTATGCGCATGTTCTATTTTCCCTCCTCACTCAATTGTGACTCACGAATACCTTCAGGTGGATTAATCACTGTTGTTGTGCCATCACAAGACACCACAAAGGGCATAGGCACTAAAATTTCATCGTTAATTTCCAGAATGTCATGTGCAGGGTTCTGAATTACTCCCGTACAGGTACCCCACTCTTCACCATCTTCATCCACAACGCGGGAGCCAATGAGTTCATGTACCCACAAAGCGTCAGACTCTGCAATGGGTTCTGCATATAAAAATTTGTTCACTAATTTTTCTGCTGCATTTCGATCATCAACCCCAGAAAAATGAACCACCCACCTTTCTTGTTGAGGACGAATGGAATCAATAGTCACAGTTTTGGGCGAGCCACCTTCCATCACGGTGAATACAGCCCCTACTGAATGTCTTTCAACCACATCGCTCGTGAGAGAAATAAAGAGGTCACCTCTCACGCCATGAGGTTTGCCAATTCTGCCTACCTCAAGAAGACCTTCAGGAACCTGTGTCATCACTAAACGCAGGTGAACAAGAAAAATTAGGCGTCAACGAAATCGATGTCTACGTCGACATCGTCGTTGGTTGCAGCAGCACGCACTACGGTACGAATGCTTTGAGCGGTACGACCGCGTCTGCCGATAACCCGGCCAAGAGCGCCTGGCCCTACGCGGACTTCAAGAAGGATCTTGTCACCCTTACCAGGACCAGAGGTAACACTGACTGCGTCGGCATCGTCAACAATGCTGCGCACGATGTGTGTGAGCACTGCAGTTGCAACGGGAGCTTCCAGCTCGTTGGCGTCGAAATCTGACACGGGACTACTTGGACTTTGCTGCAGAGAACTGAGCCCAGGCACCGCTGATCTCAAGAAGCTTGCGAACGCGCTCGGTGGGTTGAGCTCCTTGCATGAGCCACTTCACTGCTTTGTCGTTATCGATGTTGACAGTGGAAGGCTCTGTGCGTGGGTTGTACTGACCGAGGATTTCAATGAAACGGCCATCACGAGCACGGCGTGAATCGGCCGCGATCACGCGGTATTGAGGTTGCTTTGTCTTGCCAACTCGTGTGAGGCGCAATTTGACTGCCATGTGCGATTTCTCCTGAAAGGACCCTGTTCGGG
>JALRGJ010000226.1 GCA_023253435.1 Ilumatobacteraceae bacterium
AGCGCGTGACAATGCGTATAACACTCCGGCAAGTCCGATACCCGAGAGCAAAAAACCTTGCATGTCAAATGATCCAGCGGTGGGCTCTTTGTTTTCCTTTAGATACTTCCAGCCAAAAACAAAACCCAGAACTCCAATCGGAACATTCACAAAAAAGATCCAGTGCCACGACAATTGATCAATCAAGATGCCACCAAAGATGGGGCCAAGAGCAGGAGCGATGACCGTAGGGATAATGAGAACGGTCGAGGCCCTGGCCCGCTCTTCTGGCGGGAAGGCTCGGTAGAGCATTGCGGTACCCACTGGTGTGAGCATGCCACCTCCTACGCCCTGCAACAGTCTGAAGATGACAAGTTGAGAAATTGATGTTGCCAAGCCACATAAAACAGATGCTGCAGTGAAGAGGAATAGTGCAAAAAGAAAAGTGCGCTTTGTTCCAAATCTGTCACCAATCCATCCAGAGGAGGGGATCCAGACAGCAATAGACAGCAGATACCCAAGCACCACCCATTCAATGCCTGCTCGGCTGCCTGGAAACTCTTGGGCCAGGGTAGGGATAGCAACATTCACAATGGTGGTGTCCATGATTTCCATGAACAATCCAAGAACAAAGATGACGGCCACTACCCACTTGTATTCAAATGGGGGCTTACGACTCATTGATTTCACGCTAACCGCATACAAGCCACGGGCTCGTATTCTGCGTTGCGTTTGTGCAGTTATTTATTCAGTGATGGGGTGGTGGCACGCCACAAAGTGTCCCAGTGACACCTCGCGCAACTCTGGCTCTTCTTGGGCGCACTTTTCGGTTGCCTGTGGGCAACGGGTGCGGAAGCGACAGCCAGAAGGCGGGTTCATTGGTGATGGTGGCTCACCCTGAATCAGATTGCCTGAGATAGGACGATCTGGGTCTGGAATGGGCACGGAACCAACAAGAGCCTTTGTGTAGTGATGGCGTGTGTTGTTGTACAACTCATCGGGAGTGCCCACCTCACACACTTTGCCTAGGTACATCACCATGATGCGAGTGCTAATTGTCTTCACCACTGCGAGGTCGTGCGAGATAAAGATCAATGTGAGGCCGTAACGATCCTTCATGTCTTGCAATAGGTTCAGAATCTGCGCCTGAACGCTCACGTCTAATGCAGACACTGGCTCGTCACAAATAATGAGTGTGGGGTCTAGAGCCAATGCACGGGCAATAGAGATTCTCTGACACTGTCCACCAGAGAACTCGTAAGAACGACGGTCTCGCACCACTGCAGGGTCGAGGTTGGCTGCGTTGAGTAGTTCATCAATCTTGGCGTCAATCTCTACCTCATTGCCACGCTTCCACACGCGCAATGGCTCTGCAATAACTTCGCTCACAGGGAGGCGAGGGTCAAGTGAGCTCACTGGGTCCTGGAAAATCATCTGCATTGCAGGGCGCATATCGCGCAGTTCTTTCTTATTGAGCGTGGTGAGCTCTGTGGAAAGAAAGTTCACGGAACCGCTCGTTGGCTTTGGCAACTGCAATACAGCTTTACCAAGTGTGGACTTGCCACAACCAGATTCACCCACAATGGCAAGTGTCTCGCCACGAATGAGGTCGAAGCTGATGCCAGATACGGCTTTTACTTTGCCCTTGGGAACCTTGAATTCAACAACGAGGTCTTCAACGGTGAGAATGCGATCCCCGTCTGGGCGCATATGGGCTTTGCCTGTACCAGCCATTATTTGCCTCCATTCAATGGGAACCAGCAACGATAGAAGT
>JALRGJ010000227.1 GCA_023253435.1 Ilumatobacteraceae bacterium
CACAAAGCGCTCGATTGTCCTATTGGGATTCTCTCGCTGAGATAGGTCGCGTTGCCGATGTTCCAACTTTGATGGAAGTGGCACATACGGTTCAGCTCGCTGGACAACACGGCGCCCGTATCCGCACGTCGCTGGCATCGAAAGCTGAAGCATTGCGAAAGCGCAATCTTGCACGAGTGGAGTATGACGAAGAACAGCGAACGGAGAAGATTGGTCTCCCGCTCGTTGTCATGTTTCTGGGATTTCTCGTGTTGGTGGGGTATCCAGCCTTTTCTCAAACTATGACTTCATTCTGAAGTTCAAATGAAAGGAAAAAAATGAAAGACATCTTTAGCTACTACTGGATCAGATTCTCGGCATCGCGAGAAAAGGATGCAGAGCGCGGAGAAGTGAGCGCAACAACCATTGTCATGGCGGCTGCCCTTGTCGCTCTGGCTATCAGCGTCAGTGCCATCATCACGTCGCGGGTGCGCGAAAAAGCAAACTCTTTGAACCTTGGCTAATGACTCTCAGTTCTAAAAGCGTTGAGCGCGCAGAGACAACTATTCAATCTGTTGTTCTTGTACCCATCGTGTTTCTTGTGGCATTCATGTGTTTTCATCTCGGTTCGCTTTTTCATCAAACACATATTGCTGAATTAGCTGCCATTCGTGGCGCTTCGATTGCAAGTGGGTTGGACATTTCTGCGCATTCATCTGGTCAGGCACGTTTGGAAATTAGGCGTGTCGTATCTGAACTTGGATCGCATGTGGCGTCTGAACCAATGATCAGTTACAAGAATCAGGGTGTTGAGGTCACAGTGCGGCTTCAGGCTTCTTCTGCAATCTCTTTTCTTCCATCGGTTGCGACGGCACAAGTGTGGCGACCAATGGAGTCATTCCGAGCTGAGACGCAGCGATGAATCCGGCAGAAAGAGGGTCAAGTACCGGGGAGTTGGTGATTCTGCTTCCTGTTCTCATGTTGGTTGTTCTTCTTGTAGTTCATGTGGGCAGGTTGACTCATACCGCAACCAGTCTTCAGCAGGTAGCCGAGGTGGCTGCGCGTGATGCGTCCATGTCGTCCCGCCATAAGGGATTGTCGACGGCTATTGCATCATCACAACGTGAATTACGGCGGAGCAATCTTCATTGTTCGCGGGTCGTCGTTTCGACGGAAGAAATAGTTGTCAGTGGACTTAATTCCATCAAAGTTCGACTGGCATGCAATGTTTCTCGTAGAGATTTCCGGCTGTTGAAACTTTTGCCCTCAAGACTTGAGGTGAGTGCTCAGGCGGTTATCGACAGATATCGAGCCGAATAGTGGTAGCTAAAGAGAGAGGCTCTATTTCCGGTCTCGTGGTGTGTCTCGTTGCGGCATGTATGGCTGTCGTTGGTTTGTCTCTTGAAAGTGGGCGGGTGGTCCATGCATATGGAGAGTTGGCGTCATTGTCTGCGTCAGCAGCACGGATTGGAGGCCAAGAAATATCGGGGATCCAAGATGGCTCTATCTATATAGATAGGCCGCGTGCCTTGGAAGCAATGAGGAGATATCTCCAAGTGCATCGCGAGAATGGCGAATTTCAAATTGGCACAACAAGCGTCAGTGTGACGTTACATCGCACTGTAGGCACAGGGTTTCTCAGAATCCTAGGAATCTCATCTCGTACGGTCAGTGTCACACGATCCGTGATTGTGCAGAAGGGGTAAGTGTGAGTGCCGTAAAGGCAAGCTGCTTTGTGGCTGCTTTCATGTGGTCTTGCTACGAA
>JALRGJ010000228.1 GCA_023253435.1 Ilumatobacteraceae bacterium
ACTTCACGCAAGGTGGAGCCTTCTACTTCAACGCTTGATGCGCCACCAGAGAGGGGGCGCATGGTGGTGGGGATACGTACTGTCACGGCCATAGATAAAACCCTATCCATTGAGTCGGCTATTGCCTCATGGGAGTTTGGTGTCACCTATCTCATCAAGAACTAGTGAGAAACGATCGGCGCCACTTTGTCACGCCATGGCATGGCATCTTCTAATTGTGATGAAAGCCTCACCAATACATCTTCACGAAACGGCGCCGCCACAAACTGAAGCCCCATCGGAAGACCACTTTTCGACCAATGCAATGGCAAGCTCACTGCAGGTTGGCCTGTGAGATTGAACTGAGACGTATACGCAAGGATCTCTATTAAATGTTGGGTGCCACTCTCTCCTGCAAGATGACCAATAGGCGGGGGCGGACCAGCAAGTGTTGGAGTGAGCAAAATATCAAAACCCGGAGAGCCATCTAATGGCTCCCACCATTGCACAACACTTCTGCACCATGCATGAAGCCATTGCATGTTTGTGAGATACATCTCTGCAGAAATGTTCTTACCCAGTTCTCGCATTCGAACATTGTCTGGCTCAAACTCGTCATCACGAACTTGTCTTCCCACCATGTTTTCCAGAGCAGTGAGATCTGCATGAGTTGCAGCAGCAACGATTGCTGTGAACTTACCGGCATAGTCCGGATGCTCTAAAGCCTTTGGCCACGCTTCCACTACTTCGTGCCCTAGAGAGGTCAGCATGTCTGCCGTGTTCTGTACTGACTCACGAGACTCAGGATGATCTAGTTGATAGTCAAACATTGGGTGATTCAAAACCCCAATGCGTAATTTGCCTGGATTCACTCCTACTTCGTTACGTAATGGCTGTGCAAAAGGTGGAGCTGTGTACGGGTCGCCAGCTTCATAACCACAGATGACATCGAGAACCGCCGCGGTGTCACGCACTGTTCTGGTTACACAGCCATCAATTGTTGAGCCCATCCAACTTTCACCAATTGCAGGTCCTTTACTCACACGCCCGCGAGATGGTTTCAGACCCACTAATCCACACTCACTTGCTGGAATACGAATGGAGCCACCACCGTCGTTTGCATGACCAACAGACACAATGTGCGACGCCACACTTGCTGCCGAGCCACCACTTGATCCACCAGTTGAATGATTGAGGTTCCACGGATTACGTGACGGGCCGTAACTCAGAGGCTCTGTTGTAATCGTGTTTCCAAACTCTGGAGTATTTGTTCTTCCGATTACTACAAACCCGGCCTTGAGAAACCTATTCGTGAGATAACTATTTTCTGGGGCAATGTAATTTTCGTTTTTTAGAAATCGTGTTCCCATATGGTGTGGCTCGCCGGCCAACGGTGCGCCTAAATCTTTTAGAACCAACGGAACTCCGGTGAAAGGTCCACTTGGCAGATCCCTACTTGCCTCGGCCTGAGCTTTTTCGAAACGTGGATGAATGATGGCATTGATAGATCCGTTTACTTTTTCTGCTTGTGCAATTGCTGCATCCACTAACTCACGTGCAGAAATTTCGCGGGATGCAACTCGTCGTGCCTGTTCTGTTGCGTCTAGTGCATGTAAAGATTCACTCATACAAGAACCTTATGCCTGTCCATAGGCCTAGGGTTGAGCCGTGCATGTGTTAGCCGCCGCCGACAAATTCAAAGGAACAGCT
>JALRGJ010000229.1 GCA_023253435.1 Ilumatobacteraceae bacterium
AACTGTGGATTTAGTGAGTTCACGAGGTGCAGCAGTCATTGCAATTGTGAATCGACGCGGAAGTGATCTAGCTACTAAAGCACACGGTGTGTATTACACATCTGATGGTCGCGATATTGAAATGAGTGTGGCGAGCACTAAGGCTTTTTATGCTCAAGTCGCGGCCGGGGCAGTGTTGTCATGTGCAATTGCTCACGCCACTGGCAAAGTTGATGCTCAAAGAATGCACCACGTCTTGGAATCACTGATTCAAATGCCACATGCAATGGAAACCGTCATTGCCAAACGCAAAGAAATTGGTGAAATTGCGAGTCAATATGCACCGTCTCGTCGGTACTGGGCAGTTGTTGGTAACGGTCCAAACACGGTTGCTGCACATGAGGTCAGAATCAAACTTTCCGAGTTGTGCTACAAGTCCATCTCGTGTGATGTCACAGAAGATAAAAAGCACATTGACCTCTCCTGTGAGCCATTGATCCTGGTCTGCGCTGCCGGATTAGGTGAGGGAACCGCAACCGATGTTGCAAAAGAAGTTGCCATCTTCAAAGCGCATAAAGCAATACCCATAGTTATTGCAACCGAAGGTGAATCGCTGTTTGACGCAGCAGCCGCTGTAGTCACAGTTCCACACACTGATTCCTCTATCGCTTTTGTTTTATCTGCAATGGTGGGACACCTATTTGGTTACGAGGCTGCATTGGCAATTGATGCTTTGGCAAAGCCTCTGCGTCGACTCCGAGAAGTAGTGGAGCTAGTTGTTGGGCGAGGTGGCTCGGGTGATGCTGCGCTATCTCGTGTAGAACGTGAAATAGGAGCGGTCTTGCCCCAGTTTTTCTCAGCTCTCTCTACTGGGCAATATGACGGGCAACTAGAGGCATCCACGGCAGTTCGTGTGGTTTCGTTACTTCGTGTCGTTACCGGGCCCAATCCCGTACAGACTTTCCAACGACAAACAGAAGCGGTGGCTTCGCCGGCGGTGTTATTAGAAGAGCTACTTTCTGCACTCACTCGTGCAATTGATGAACTAACAAGGCCAATTGATGCCATTAAGCATCAGGCAAAGACGGTCACTGTGGGTATTTCACGAAGCGAGGAAGGTCTCATTGAGAGGCCATTGGTTCGTGCGTTAGTTGATGCAGGTGCAAGCCGTGATCATTTGTCATATTCAACGCTGAAGGTTCTTGCTGCACTTGATTTGGCAGTACACGAGGTACTTGGATTCACTCGGTATGCCATCGATGGTGATCCAAATAATGCTGCATCAATCTCCATTTCCGAAAGAGGAGGTGTGGCACGTGAACTTGCATCGCGAGTCGATGCAAACAACTTGTTGATGGGTACGAAACACAGAGTTGCAGTTGAGCAAGAAGTGTTGGTGGCTCGGGGTCGTAAAGACGGACGAACCGTCATTCTTGTGCCTGAGATAAAAGGGAGTTCAACAGTAGGCATCACCTTGATGCATGTTCAATTCTGTGACACTCTCGCTCCAGCGGTGGCTCGCCAGGTATTGCAGGGCTATGACCGTAGGTACGATCGCCTTGTTGACTGGGTAACAGAGACTGAAGGATCTTTTAATGAAGATCGTTTAGGTGAAGTATCTATTGCAGACTTACTCATTCTTCCTGTTTCTGAATCTGCCAACTTGTGGCAGAGCAAGGG
>JALRGJ010000230.1 GCA_023253435.1 Ilumatobacteraceae bacterium
CAGAAGTTCGTTTCCAATTGGGCTCCAACATTGCGTATCCCACCGCTGCGCCAATGATCGCTCCACCTAGATGGCCGCCAATGGAAATGCCAGGGATTGTGAAGGTGATGAGCAAATTCAAAATGAGAGTTGCGCCTATCCCTGTTTGCATGGGATTAATACCTCGCTGCTGAAGCGCAACTGCAGCTGCCGCCATTAATCCGAATACTGCTCCTGAGGCGCCACCAGAAAATGCATCAGGACTCAAAACCAGTGCACCGGTGCTGCCTCCGATTAACGCTGCAAAATACAAAAGTGCAAATTTACTTCTGCCAAGTGCTGGTTCAAGTAAGTGCCCCAACTGCCACAGCAGCAACATGTTCATTCCAACGTGAAGCAGTGAAAAATGCAAGAACCCAGAAGAGATAATGCGGTACCACTCTCCGCTTTGAATGAACTGTAATGACAACCCCATGTTGTATTCACGATCATTAACTGTCCCCGGTATCCCTGAAGTGTTTGGTCCAAACAGAACCCAGAGATAGATGACAATGTTGATCACCACCAACGCACGTGTCACCAAAGCTGGCTGTGCAGCATTCCAAAATCGAACTCGCTCGGCAGTTGATGGCTGCGCCCTCTTCACACAATCAATGCAGTGTGAGCCCACGTCAGCCTGAGTCAGACAGTTGTTACATGCGGGTCGACCACAGCGTGTGCAATGTCTTCCAGTGATGACGTCTGGATGACGTGTGCAGTATTCGGGGGGAGGTGGAACTGACATGGAAGGTGTTATTTAGGTGGGGGGAGCTTCCGCTATGGCTCGGTTATTGAGGTACCACTCAACAGTGCGTGATAACCCTTCACGAAAATCCATTTGCGCTCTCCAGCCCAACATTTGCGCCGCGCGAGCAGGGTCGATGCGTCTACGAGGTTGACCATCGGGTTTTGTTGCATCCCACTTCAGTTCGCCTGTGAATCCGGTGACTGCGGCAATTGTTTCGGCCGTTTCACGAATGGTTATCTCTCTGTCAGATCCCAAGTTGATGGGCTCTGTCCCTTCATGTATTTCTGCAGCCAACACAATTGCAGCGGCGGCATCTTCCACATACAGATATTCACGGCTTGCAGATCCGGTACCCCAAACATCAATCGAATTTTTTCCGGCCTCTTTTGCTTCCACACATTTCTTAATGAGTGCAGGAATCACATGTGAGACAGCGGGATGAAATTTGTCGCCTGGGCCATACAAGTTGGTGGGAATGAGATAGGCAAACTTTTGTCCGTATTGTGCTGCGTTCACTTGAGCGTGAACAAGATGTGCTTTCTTAGCAATTCCGTAAGGCGCATTTGTTTCTTCTGGATACCCGTCCCAAAAAGATTCCTCTTTGAATGGCACGGGAGTGAATTTTGGATACGAACACACAGTTCCTAGGAGCACAGTTTTTTCTGTGCCCGCTGAGCGAGTTGCCTCAATGATGTGAGTGCCCATCATGAGGTTGTCGAAGTACAGGCGAGCAGGGTCCACGAGGTGGTGACGAACTGAACCTTCTGCAAATGGGATCTGACTACGGCTGGCCAGACGAGTCGATTGGAACTTCGTATTTGGGACCGAGACCGATTGATCAATTTGAACAG
>JALRGJ010000023.1 GCA_023253435.1 Ilumatobacteraceae bacterium
ATGAAGTTGCTCATGATTCAACTGGCCCAGCCCTGTTGCTGACTGCGCGTGGCAATCGAATGAGCCGCAGAGATGTCACTCGTTTGTTAGATGAAGCATGCGAGCGCGCCGGAATTGTGGGGGGAACACATCCGCACGCCCTCAGACACTCATTTGCAACCCATCTCATGGATAACGGCGCAGACACTCGCTCCATTCAAGAATTACTTGGCCATAGTGATGCCGCAACAACGCAGCGTTACACCCATGTCAGCAAAGAACGGCTGCGCGAGGCATATACAGAAACGCATCCCCGGGCATGAACGCTCTGCCACTTCGTTACACGATCGAAACTGCATGGGAGACGTTTCATGCTTCTCAAGAACCAACCGCACGAGATTGGCTTGTTGTTCACTATGCATCATTGGTGAAATTCGTTGCGGGTCGTCTTTCGGCTGGTCTTCCAAGGAGCGTGGATACAGGTGATCTCGTCAGTGCTGGGGTATTTGGCTTGATGAACGCCATTGATAAATATGACCCGAGTAATGGCGCAAAATTTGAAACCTATGCCATTCCAAGAATTCGCGGAGCAATTTTGGATGGATTGCGAGCACTCGACTGGGTGCCGCGCTCGGTTCGTTCTCGTTCTCGTTCGGTGCAAGATGCAATCGCATCACTGGAACATGAGTTGGGTCGAACTCCCACCGATGAAGAAATTGCTGCTGAGTTACAGATCACCATAGAAGAACTAGAGAAGTGGCTGGCAGATATTGCTGCGGGGGCTGTTGGTCCTTTAGATCACGTGGCCATGGATAACGCACCGGCAGACAACGAAGCAGAGCTTCAGCCGGGCAAGGCCATGGAAGATGGTGAACTTCGGGATGCCATGCGCGGTGAAATCTCAAAACTGCCAGAGCGAGAACAGGCAATTTTGATTTTGTATTACGACGATGGTCTCACGCTTGCAGAAATTGGTGAAGCACTTGGGGTGACCGAAAGTCGCGTATCGCAGATTCATACAAAAGCAGTACTGCAATTACGTTCGCGTTTGGCAGCCGCCGGAATGGGCTAGCTCTTCCACGCTCAGCTTTCACGGCACACATCACAATGTGATTGTTGGTCTTTTGCTATGTGTGCTCTCAATAGTGCCACCGGTTCCCGGGCGAGTAGTTCAGCGTTTTGTGGCACCCGCATGTGAGCGGTGTCCAGGTCATCGGGGCATCACAATCGAGTCAGCTACGGGTGATTCGGTAGTGGCAGTTGTTTCAGGAGTCGTGGTGTTTGCCGGATGGGTGGGGGGAAGTCTCTATGTTGTGCAAGAGATTCGACCCGGAGTGAAGATCACCTACGGAAAAATGCACAAGATCAGTCCCAGTCTGGTTGACGTCAACTCGGATGTGGCGTCTACTCATGTCCCGTTACCCACTGGGGCGGAGCTGGGAGTGGCTGGTCCGTCTACATATTTAGGCGTTCGAGTGCGTGGGCACTATGTAGAACCCATGCGGTATTTGGGAATGGCTGGGGCCAGGCTCCGTGGTGCAGGAGGACTCATTGTGGGGGGAAGGGGCCAGCCCCGATAGTCTTTCAAAGGCCTGCAGGAGCCTTTGGCCCTTGCCGACACAAGAAATCATGCACATCGGCCAACTGCGGTCGCCTCGGCGTCGGACCGATGTGTGGACAACCGCAGAAGGAGAAAATCATGGCTGTCGTATCAATGCGACAAATGTTGGAAGCTGGCGTCCACTTCGGTCACCAGACTCGTCGTTGGAACCCAAAGATGAAGCAATTCATTTTCGGAGAGCGCAACGGCATTCACATCATCAACCTCGACCAAACACTCGAGCGCACCGAAGTTGCATATGCATTCGTTCGTGACCTTGTTGCCAATGGCGGAACCATTTTGTTCGTCGGCACCAAGAAGCAAGCTCAAGACCCCATTCGCAATTACGCCGAAAAATGTGGAATGCACTATGTGAATGAGCGCTGGTTGGGTGGCATGCTCACCAACTTCGAAACAATTTCAAAGCGCGTTGGCAAAATGCAAGAGTACGAGCGCATGAAAGTCTCTGGAGACTTTGAAGCTATGCCAAAGAAAGAGGCTCTGCTTCTTTCTCGTGAACTAGAGAAGTTGCAAAAGAACTTGTCAGGTATGGCAAATCTTTCTCGTCGTCCCGATGCAATTTTTGTTCTCGACACAATGAAAGAGCACATTGCTGTCACAGAGGCCAACAAGTTGAAGATCCCCGTTATTGCCGTGGTGGACTCAAACGTTGACCCAGATCTCATTCAGTATCCAATTCCAGGCAACGACGATGCCATTCGCGCTAACGACCTTCTCACTCGCGTGATTGCAGAGGCTGTTATTGAAGGACGTTTCATTGCACAGAAGCGCAATCCAGGTGGAGCCGCTGCTGCGCCAGTAGAGCGTTCCGGTGAGGAAGCTGCAGCGTTTGAAGCAGCCCAGGCAGAAGCACGTCGTCAGGCAGCTGAACAGCAGGCTGCACGTGAAGCACGCCTCGCCGCACAAAAAACCCCCGACACACCCCCAGCGGAGTAATCACATGTCATACACAGCAAAGGATGTTCAAAGCCTTCGCCAGTCAACTGGCGCAGGAATGATGGACTGCAAGAAAGCACTCGAAGAAAACGGTGGCGATCTTGAAGGCGCAAAGCAGTGGCTGCGTGAAAAGGGTCTTGCCGCAAGCGCAAAGCGCGATGATCGCGACAATGCTCAAGGACTCATTGCCATTGTTGTAGAGCCAACCCGTGCAGCTCTCGTGAAGTTGAAGTGTGAAACAGACTTCGTTGCTTCTAGTGATGGTTTTAAGGCCGAGGGTGAGGCTCTTGCGCAGGCAGTGCTTGCACAAGGCGAGGCCGGAGTTGCTTCACGTGCTGCTCAAGTAGACGATCTCAAGGTCTTGCTCAAAGAGAAGATCGAAGTCGGTGAAGTAGTTCAGTTTGAAGCTGCTCCCGGGAACGTGCTCGACTCGTATTCACACATCCAAGGTGGCCGTGGTGTCAACGGAGTCATTGTTGAAATGTCTGGAGCATCGCAAGAGTTGGCCCACGACGTAGCAGTGCATATTGCATTCGCGCGTCCTCGTTACCTCAGCCGTGAAGATGTGCCTGCAGATGTTGTGGCTAAAGAGCGTGAAACTCTTGAAACAATCACACGCAACGAAGGCAAGCCAGATGCTGCGATTCCAAAAATTGTTGAAGGTCGCATCAATGGCTTCTACAAAGACATTTGCCTTCTTGAGCAGCCATATGCCAAAGACGACAAAGTCAGCATTTCTCAGCTGATCAAAGATGCAAAGATCGTGCGATTCGCACAGGTGGAGATCGGCTGATATGTCACGACCCAGTTGGTCCCGTGTAGTGCTCAAACTTTCTGGTGAAGCACTCGCTGAGCCTTCTGGATTTGGCCTTGACAATTCCGTTCTTTCCCAAGTTGCTAATGAGCTTCGTGAAGCTCGTGAAGAACTCGGAACAGATATCGCCATCGTCGTTGGTGGCGGAAACTTTTGGCGTGGGCTAAAAGGTGCTGGTCAAGGAATGGATCAGGCTCAGGCCGACTACATGGGAATGCTGGCAACGGTGATGAATGGTCTTGCACTGCAAGATGCACTGGAGCGTGCTGGACAGCAGTCGCGAGTGATGACTGCTATTGAGATGCCAAAGATTGCAGAGCCCTACATTCGTCGGCGCGCTCAAAGGCACCTTGAAAAAGGTCGCATTGTTATCCTCGCGGGCGGAACCGGAAACCCCTTCTTTACAACAGATACCGCTGCGGCCCTGCGCTGTGCAGAGATTGAGGCTCAAGCAATATTGAAGGGCACGCACTCTGGCGTAGATGGCGTGTACACCGCTGATCCAAAGCTGGATAAAACAGCAACTCGTTACGACCAGATCAGCCATATGGATGTCATTACTAAAGGCCTCAAAGTCATGGATTCCACAGCCATTTCGTTCTGTATGGACAAGAAATTGCCCATTGTGGTGTTCGACCTTCTCGCCCCTGGCAACGTGAAGTCCATTCTCAAGGGTGAGCAAGTAGGTACGCTGGTTGGGTGATTGAAGACACCCTGCTCGAGGCCGTCGAAAAGATGGAAAAAGCCATCGAGCATGTATTGGCTCAATATCAAGGTGTTCGAACTGGGCGAGCAAACCCTGCACTGATTGAAAAATTACAGGTGGACTATTACGGGTCCCACGTTCCCTTGCAGCAACTCGCCGGCTTTCAGGTTCCTGAGGCGCGGGTCCTCGTTGTGAAGCCACATGACAGGGGCGCAATGGCTTCTATTGAAAAGGCGATTCGAGAGAGCGACCTGGGTTTACAGCCATCAAATGATGGTGTTGTTATACGTCTCACATTTCCAGTGCTCACAGAAGAGCGACGCAAGGAATATGTGAAACTTGTAAAAAACATGACCGAAGATGGTCGAATTGCGATTCGCAACGTGCGTAGAGATGCGCGTAAGCAATTAGAGACTGCGGAGAAAAACTCAGAGATTTCTAAGGACGAGCTTGAGCGTGCCGAGAAAGATCTTGAGAAATACACCCAGGATCACATAGAACAAGTCGACAAGGCTTTTGCTCGTAAAGAGCAAGAGTTGCTCGAGGTATAGAGCCGATGGCAACTACCGTTGTCCACGGATACCCGAAAGGGGAGAGATATGAGTGACGACATTTGGCGCCAGCGAGATGAAACTCCTGAAGACAATTCAGGGTACGGAACCGACTTCGGTTCAGACTTTGGCACGGTGCAGTTTGCCGACGATCCCACCGCTGAGCCAGCGCTCACATTTCAAGGTGGGGACACGGGAAATCTCCCGCACTGGACTGAACCCGCAACAGGGGAAATCCCTGTGGTAGACGATGACGACACAGATGTGTGGGGTTCATTCCAATCGTCAGAACCTAGCCAGCCATCACGTCGCCCAGAAAGACTTTCAATAGGCACAGATCCCACTGATGAACGACGTCGCGCTCCACGTGACATCACCGGTGGATTCGATAGAGACGTTTCGCGTGATATCACCGGAGGAGTTCCTCGTAGTACTCGACCAGCACCAGTGCGGCGTTCTGGACCACGTGGTCCTCAAGCTGCAATCGGACGTGACATGCCCACAGCAGTCACGACTGCTCTCATTCTGTTGGGAGTTTTCTTTGGTGCCATCATGTGGCGCCCTGCTGCAGTCATGATCATTGTGCTTGCAGTTGTTGCGTTGGCAGCAGTGGAGTTTTTTAGCAAGGTCACAGAAAAGGGTTACAGGCCAGCAACCTTTGCTGGTCTGCTCACATGCATCGCTGCACCGTTAGCTGCATATTGGATCGGCGATGCAGCACTTCCGTTGGTCTTCGCTTTTGGTTTCCTTGCAACATCCATCGGATTCTTGGGTGCAACGAGTGTGCAAAGTGGACCCATGCCAAACGTGGCAATTACCACGATGGCGATGTCGTGGATTGGTCTTCTTGGTGCTTTCGCTGCATTGATCTTGCGCTACTCCGTTAATGGTGGAACGGCCCATGCAGGTACAGACACCTTGTTTATGGTGGCGATTGCCGTCATTGCAAACGACGTTGGCGCTCTCTTTGTGGGCGCATCTGTTGGTAAAACACCGTTGCGTGAATGGGTGAGCCCTAATAAGACCATTGAAGGTGCAATTGGTGGCGGTCTTGCCAGCATTGTTGCTCTCATCATTGTGGGATCACAAAATGGAACATGGGACAAGATGTCTGAGTGGATTGTGCTTGGTCTGGTTGTTGCTGTGATGGCACCATTAGGAGACCTAGTGGAGTCAATGTTCAAGCGAAATCTTGATGTGAAAGATTTCGGCAGCATTATTGCCGGCCACGGTGGTGTGCTCGACAGGTTTGACGGATTCCTATTTGTACTTCCTGCTGCGTACTACCTCATGCTGGTCATGCAGCCTTGGCAATAATTGGTCCACCCGATACAACTTTGACCCAAGTCGCTGACACACTATTGAGGTGACTCGCAGGCGTATTGCAATAGCCGGATCCTCCGGTTCTATTGGCACCCAAACGATAGAGGTTGTGCAAGCAGAGCCTCAAAACTATGTGGTCACTGCTTTGGCGGTGGGTTCTTCATCCGAAGCTGTCATTGAGCAAGCTAAAGCCTTACAACCAGAAGTTGTAGTAGTGACTAATCCTTCGCTCATATCTTCGGTTGCAGCGGCTCTGCCAGGTGTCACAGTTACTTCACAACTCACAGACATTGTTGACGTTGCAGACGTTGTCATCAATGGAGTTGTTGGTTTTGCGGGATTGTCGGTCACCCTTGAGACTCTTCGAGCCGGAAAAATACTTGGGTTAGCTAACAAAGAAAGTCTGATTGCTGCTGGACCATTGGTGCAACCTTTGCGGTCAACTCCTGGGGCGGAACTTGTTCCCGTAGACAGTGAACATTGCGCTATCCATCAATGTTTACGTTCTAGCAATAACACAGATCAAGAAGTTTCGCGGCTGCTTCTCACGGCAAGTGGTGGACCTTTCCGTGGCCGTAGTACGGACTCACTAAAAAATGTCACCGTTGCGGAGGCGTTAAGTCATCCAACATGGAAAATGGGTCCCAAGATCACCATCGATTCATCAACATTGATGAACAAAGGTCTTGAAGTGATTGAAGCACATGAACTTTTTCGTGTGTCATTTGACAACATAGATGTTGTCGTGCACCCCCAGTCGGTGGTGCATTCAATGGTGGAATTTACAGATGGTTCCACCATTGCGCAGTTGTCTATGCCAGACATGCGACTGCCCATTGGGTATGCCATGGGTTACCCACACCGCATTGGCACTCCGTTTGGCAAAATTGATTGGGCTTCACTTTCCACTCTGACATTCGAAACTCCAGACAAAGCCACATTCCCATGTCTTGAGCTTGCATACGCCGCCGGCCGAGCAGGCGGAACGGCGCCAGCTGCATTGTCTGGCGCAAATGAAGTAGTGGTCGAAGCTTTTCTTCAGGGGCGCATCATGTGGGCAGACATTGCTGCTGTGAATGGAGCGGTCATGGATTCATTTGCGGTGACTACGCCAACAACCGTTGATGACATTTTGTTGGCAGATAAACAAGGGCGAGAGTTAGCAATGATGGAGTTGTCACAGTGAGTAACTTTTACCAACGTTTTCGTGAAGAGATTGCCGCCGGAGGCAGTGTCACTGAAGTTCAGGACCCTCAAGCTGCGAGGTCTGGGAAAACAACAGGTCTAGTAATGCTGGGGCTCTTGCTCCTTCTTGCTGTTAAGAGTCCATGGACATTTCTTTTTGTGATTGGTCTATTGATTTCTGTATTTCTCCATGAGGTGGGCCATTACTCCACTGCGCGTCTCACCGGCATGAAAGTCACCCAATTCTTTATGGGGTTTGGTCCCCGAGTATGGAGCAAGAGAAAAGGTGAAGTGGAATACGGGGTTCGCGCGCTTCCACTTGGAGCTTTTGTTCGCATCATCGGGATGAACAATGTGGACGAAGTTGATCCGGACGATGAATCACGTGCATACAGAAGTCAAACATTTCCTCGTCGCCTACTGGTGATTACTGCAGGGTCACTGATGCACATGGTGATTGCTTTTGTGCTGTTATTTGGTGTTTTCATCTCCGCCGGAAAGGAGCAGGCCACCGGAGTTGCAGTAGTTCATCACATAGATACAAATTACGGAACTGCCCGCAATGCAGATATCCAGGTTGGTGATTCTTTGATCAGCATCGATGGCGTTGCGGTGTCTTCCTACGACACCATTACAAAAGCAATTAGATCTCACAAAGTAGGTGACACCATTTCACTTATTGTCGAACGAGATGGGGCACGTAAAACCTTGTCCGCTGCGTTAGTCGCTCATCCCACAGATTCAACTCGTCCATATTTTGGTATTGGAGCTGATGATTGGGGTTGGGAAAAACTAGGCCCCCTGAGTGCAGCAGGAAATTCCATTTCTGACATTGGAGGCATCATCACTGATTCTGTGAGAGGTGTGGTGGTGGCTCTGAACCCCATGAACTCCATTAGGCATCTCACAAATCAAGATGATTCATTGGAGACTCGACCCACAACGGTGGTGGGAGCAAGTCAAGTCAGTGGGGCAGTAGGTGAATCTGACGGCCTCAAGGGAATTCTCCTGATGTTGGCCAGCCTCAATGTGTTTGTTGGTGTTTTCAATATGTTCCCGCTTTTGCCTTTCGATGGCGGCCATGCTGCCATTGCGATTTACGAACGAATCAGGTCTCGTAAGGGATCGCGCTATTACGCAGATATCAACAAGATGGTGCCAGTTGCCACTGTTGTGGTTGGGCTACTGGGCTTTCTGCTCTTTGTCGGCTTGTATCTAGATGTCACACAGCCACTCGGCTAATTCTGGGCAATTTCTGCCAAACTAAGACCAATGTTTGAGCGCCGTACAACTCGCCAGATCAACGTGGGCAAGGTGCTCGTGGGTGGGGGGTCTCCCATCACCGTGCAGTCAATGACCACCACTAAGACGGCTGATGTAGAGGGGACACTCCAGCAGATCTATGCATTGGCGGCTGCTGGGTGTGACATTGTTCGGTGCACGTGCAATGAACAAGAAGCAGCAGAGGGCTTGGCTCAAATTGTTCCACGCTCACCAATTCCCATCATCGCCGACATTCATCATCAGTACAAGATGGCATTGGCAGCGATGGAAGCCGGAGTACATGGCCTCCGATTAAACCCCGGCAACATCAGAAAACCAGAGCACATCAAAGCTGTTGCATCCGAAGCCAGAGACAGAAATCTTCCCATTCGTATTGGTGTCAACGGAGGATCATTAGATCCTTCGCTCTACGAAAAATATGGTGGGCTTACTGCAGCAGCAATGGTGGAATCGGCGATGCAAGAAATTGCATATTTCAATGAAGTTGATTTCAACCTCATCAAAATTTCAGTCAAGGCAAGCAACGTGCCATTGATGGTTGAGGCATATCGCATGCTGGCAGATGCCACAGACATTCCGCTTCATCTTGGGGTGACAGAGGCAGGCCCACCGCCTGCTGGTTTAGTGAAAGCAACTGCAGGGATAGCAACACTGTTGTTAGAAGGAATTGGCGACACAATTCGCTACAGCTTGACAGCAGACCCAGTAGAGGAGGCCCGTGCAGGGCGTCAATTGTTAGAAGCACTTGGTTTACGCGAACGAAAAAATGTAGACCTCATTGCTTGCCCAAGTTGTGGTCGAGCAGAGGTGGATGTCATAGAGATTGCTAACAAAGCGATGAAGGCATTTGAAGATAAAAAATTGCCGTTGCAAATTGCAGTCATGGGATGTGTTGTCAATGGTCCGGGTGAGGCGCGTGAAGCAGATTTGGGTATTGCTGCGGGAAATAAGCGTGGTCACTTGTTTGTGAAAGGGCGCAATGTTGCTGTTGTGCCTGAGGATGAAATGGTAGAAGCTCTTGTGGAGTGGGCTGAGTTCATTAATGAGCACGGAACCGACGCTGCAATTGCACGTGCCGATACTGTCAAAGCTGAGAGAGAAGCTCAGCGAGATCGATCAGAGTTGCTCAACGAAAAGGGTGACGACGCAAACCGCGCTCAAGAAAAGATTGTTGAAATCAGAAAAACAATTGAGAACTAATTAGTTCTGCGTAATAATCCAGGCGGTGCCACTTGAGTCGAGCGTGGTGCTTTCACCTGCAGCAAGCAACATCATCGTGGGGAATCCTTTGTCCTGAATTCCATAAATCAAACGATGTTTGTCGAGGGTCGAAATGGTAAATCCTGGCGAATATGTGACCGAAGAAACGGAAAACGCTGGAGAAGGCGAAGTGTAGTGACTCCATTGTCCGTCGGCGCGGGGCTGTGTGATGGGCTGGCTTAGTACTGAGGTGTCGAGGATGCGTTGAAGTTCGTGGACGTCGATGTGTTTGCTGGTAAAGCCTGCGCGTACAACGTTGTCGCTGGACTTCATAATTTCAAGTCCAACGCCATTCAGATAAGCGTGCAGGTTGCCTGCGGGGAGAGAAATGGCTTCTCCTGGTTGAAGAACAATGTGATGTAAGAGAGGCGCAACTCGTAATCCCGTATCTGCTGGGTGCAGCGAATTGATGCGTAATAACCATGCGGGTGCTTTTGCGAGAGATGGTGAATTCTTCTGCTCAAATGCCCACGCAATGTATTTTCTGATGCCGTTTTGATGCAGGACATCCGCCTCTTCATGCCAATCCATGTCTTGCAAAAGTTGTGTCGACGCATTTATCGGGGCAAAACCACAGAGCGCCTCAAATGGAGTGAGAGCAATCAACATCTCTGGCTTATCTGAGTTATCGCGGTACATCCGATGTGGCGCATTGCGGGGAATCCCTGCAGACTCTTCGCGGGCAAATCCATGTTGAGCTTGTTCCAAAGTGGGATGAGTTTGCAGTGAAAGTGGCTGATCGCAGGCCAGCAGTTTTACCAGTACAGACATTGCGCCGGTGACAGATTCAAGTTGTGGACCATCTGGTGTGTCGAGATGAGATGGCGCCATGTGATGAGTGCCAAACCACACCTCAGCCCACGGTGAACCATCTGGTTTTTCGCCTAAGAGTTGTGGGAGTGCAGTTCTGTGGCCCCAGTCGTAATGCTGAGTGGTGCCAAATATTCTGCGCATGGCATTTATTTCCCGGTGCGAGCAAGTTCCACAACGTGCGACACGGCTTGCAATAACGCAACTGGTTGATTTGTCCCTGCATGCCTGTCGCGCACTTCCACATTTCCTTCAGCCAGTGACTTGCCAACCACAACAATGGTGGGGACACCAATGAGTTCGGCATCTTTGAATTTGACCCCTGGAGATACTCCAGATCTGTCGTCTACCAACACTTCTAGGCCCGCAGCCTCAAATTCGGCGCACAGTTTCTCTGCTGCAACGGAGATCTCGTCTCCTGGTTTGCCGGTGATGACAACATGGACATCGGCAGGAGCAATGGCACGTGGCCATTTCAGACCTAGTTCGTCGTGGAACGTTTCGGCAATTGATGCAACGGCTCGAGATACGCCAATGCCATAGGAGCCCATGGTGACAACCACTTGTTTTCCGTTTTGATCAAGCACAGTAAGTCCCAGTTTGTCGGCATATTTTTTGCCCAGTTGGAACACGTGGCCTATTTCAATACCTCGTGCAATTTCAAGAGGAGAAGAGCACAACGGGCAGGGGTCGCCTGCGGTTACTTCAACCGCTTCAATAGTTCCATCAGGCGTAAAGTCTCGACTATTCACCACGTTCAATGAGTGCGTGTTTGGAATATTTGCCCCCGTCACCCATGCGCTGCCAGGGACAACAGAAGGATCAACCAAATAACGAATTCCAGTGTTACTTCTCTCGCCAAGAATTTGCGGCCCGATGTAGCCACGAATCAGTGCTGGATGTTTTGCAAAGTTGGCTTCGTCGAGTGGCTCTACCTCCGCAGGGGAAAGTTGAGCTTCAATTCTCTTCAAGTCCACTTCTCTGTTTCCGGGAACACCAATCACGAGCACTTCGGTGGTTCCATCTGGTTGGCGAACAGACAGAACAACATTTTTTAGAGTGTCTTCGCCTGTCCAAGCACGGTCTGGGCGTTTGTGATGTGTGTTCAGAAAATCAACCAAGCTGGCGATGGTAGGAGTACTTGGCGTATCTACATTTGTGGTGTCGGGATACGGATTGGTCTCTGCAGGGGGAGTTGCGGTGGTCACCGCTTCCGTGTTTGCGGAATAGTCACATTGTGAACAACGCACAAAGGTGTCTTCACCTACTTCGATTGGCGCCAAAAACTCCTCGCTCATGGATCCACCCATAGCGCCACTCATTGCCTTCACAATCACATAAGGCAATCCAAGTCGCGAGAAGATGCGTTCATAAGCATCGCGATGGTCGTTGTAACTCTTGGTGAGACCTTCGTCGTTGATATCAAACGAGTAACTATCTTTCATGAGGAACTCACGGCCTCGCAATAAGCCTGCACGTGGTCTCGCTTCGTCGCGATACTTGGTTTGTATCTGATAGAGAGACACAGGAAGATCTTTGTAACTTGAGTACAGATCTTTCACGAGGAGAGTGAACATTTCCTCATGTGTTGGTCCCAGCAAGTAATCGGCACCTTTTCTGTCTTTGAGACGGAATAAGTTGTCGCCATATTCGGTCCACCGATTGGTTGTCTCATACACATCGCGTGGCAACAGAGCGGGGAAGTGCACCTCTTGTGCACCTATTGCGTCCATCTCTTCTCGCACCACTCGCTCTACGTTGCGCAGCACTCGCCAGCCAAGGGGGAGCCATGTATAACCACCAGGAGCTGCTCTGCGGATATAGCCAGCACGAATCAGGAGGCGGTGACTGGGCACTTCGGCGTCGGCAGGGTCGTCGCGCAGGGTACGAACAAAGAGGTGTGAGAGACGAATCATCGGAGCCAAACCCTAGTTCTCAGGGCTATGATTGGTGCCGTCCTTTGAAGTTCGGTGAACCTGAGGCACGGGTAACCCCCGTGCCTTTTGTTCTGTTAGAGCCAGTTTTGGCGGGAGGTGAAATATGTCCAGCAGCGTCGTCCAGTCCGTCACCTCCTTGGTTGCGCCCATTCTGGCTGATCTTTCCCTCGAGCTCTACGACCTTGAATTCAACGGTGGCATTCTTCGCGTCACCATCGATACTCCAGCTGGTCAGCTATCAGGGGTAGACA
>JALRGJ010000231.1 GCA_023253435.1 Ilumatobacteraceae bacterium
TTCCATCTGGATCAGCAACAATTGTTGTTGGTCCTTTGCGCAACACTGTGCACCCGGTGCGAGATGCAAGTTCTTGGGTTGCGTAGATTCGATTTGGCTCGTGTACATCTCCACCTAGTGTTGCAAACTCACCATCGTGAGGAGTGAGAACAGTGGGGCTATTTCTTCCAAGCAGTACTGAATGACCTCCTGTTGGGTCGATACAGGCAGTAATTCCGTCGCCGTCAACCACAGTAGGAACATGACAACTGTGAAGAACTGCCCGAACTTCAGATCCAATGTCGTCTCCACGACCAAGACCAGGACCAATGACCATCGCACCGAAACGCTGAATGTCCTGCGAGAGGTAGCTATTCCAATTTTCCGCTGGCAATTCGTGACCAACTACCTCAGTGGGCGGAGTCACTGTGTCTGGAGAACCTCTCCATGACAGATGCACCATTCCAGCACCTGCACGTAATGCGGATGCACTCACAAGTGATGCAGCGCCACCCATCCCGGAGCTACCGGCTACTACTCGTACTGCATGATTCCATTTATGTGAAGTTCTGTCACGTGGAGGAAGCCACAGTGCAACGTCGTTCATTTCCACCAAAAAAGTTGAGACATCTTCTGGTGCATCGATTCCCACATCGACAACATCTATCTCGCCACATAATGACGGACCATCACCTAGCAACATTCCTGTCTTCACATAAGCAAATGTGACGGTGCGGTCTGCAACAAGTACTCCGCCTTCCACAGAACCATCAAGACAATTGAGCCCACTGGGCACATCTATGGCAAGCACAGGAACATCGAACACAATGGGTGGAGTCCACGAGCCACGAAAGCCAATCCCGTATGCAGCATCTATTAATAGGTCAGCAGATTTTGTATCAATAAACATTCCGGCGGCTTCGTGAGCGTTCACAAGTGACACTGTGGCGCCCCATTCACGTAACCAGCGGGCAGAGACTCTTCCGTCATCTCCATTGTGACCCTTACCCACAATCACAGTCACTCGTTTGCCGTAGCACCCGGCCAACATTTTTTTTGCCACCTGAGCTGCCGCATAACCGGCCCGCTGAATAAAAAGATCTCCCCCACCAACAGCCTCAATGGCAAGGGCGTCAGCCTCGCGCATTTGTACCGGTGTAAGTACGGGAATCACCCCTTCAGCGTACGGGGCAAAGCAAGATGATTGCCCCGAGGAATTCAGCTCTCTCTTTTACAGCGCTGCTACAACCGCCATAGCCACTGTGTCGGTATGGGTAATTGATACATGCCAACCGGCAACACCCTGTTCTTGTGCAAGTACTTGGGCCCGTCCGGTGATGACAAGGCAAGGAGCTCCCGATGGTTGTTTCACCACCGAGACATCATGAAAATCAAAAGCACCAAGCCCAACTCCCAGGGCTTTCATTGTTGCTTCTCGGACGGCAAAACGTGCAGCTAACGACGCCGCATCATCTTGTTGAGAAGCAACCGTGCTGAGTTCCTGATCTGTAAAAAAGCGATGTCGTAATTGAGGTCTGCGCTGCAAGAGATCACGGAAACGCGCAATGTCTACTGCATCAATTCCAATTCCTCGCATTGCTATCCCTTG
>JALRGJ010000232.1 GCA_023253435.1 Ilumatobacteraceae bacterium
GGTGCTGGGGTGACAACAGCTCCGGACAACTGGGTCTAGCCGGCTTAAGTTTCACCACGCCTCAACAAGCCGGGGTGACGGGAACCGCCGTTACTCTCAGTGCAGGTGGATTCAATACCTGTGCAGTGTTATCAGATCACTCTGTGCAATGTTGGGGTCGCAATGATCGTGGACAACTCGCAACGGGAGCATCTGGAGCAGATCAAAGCACCCCTGCCACCATTGCACTCACTAGCCCTTCTGCTCAGCCTCAATTTGCTGTCACATTTATAGATGTGGGGGATAACCATGTGTGTGCTGGTGATGCCACCGGAAGTTTGCGGTGTTGGGGGATGTACAACGAGGGTCGATTAGGCAGCAATGCAGGCAGCAATGCGTATTCACCAACGGCAACGTCTTCACTCAGTGGCTCTGCTTCTGTGGTATCTGCAGGCGGTGCACATACATGTGTAGTTGTAGTGATTAGTAGTCAAAATGTTCTCAAATGTTTTGGGTCTAATTCAGATGGACAATTAGCTCAAGTGGTGGGAACCTCTGCAAACTCCACGCCTACTGAGGTTGCACTTGCACACTCTGCACTTCTTGTTTCCTCGGGTAACAGTCATACGTGTGTTGTAGAGACGCAAAATACTCTGCAATGTTTTGGGCTCAATGACCTTGGTCAATTGGGGAGCAATACTGGAGGCACATCTCAATACAGTGCGGCAGCAGTGAGTGGAATCACCGGAACTCTTGTTGATGTTGTGAGCGGAAGCAATCACTCCTGTGCTGTGGTGTCTTCAGGAGAGGTGTGGTGTTGGGGAAGAAATCATTATGGTCAGTTAGGGCGCCCAAAAAGCAATTCACCTTTCCCCACTCCAGCAGTGGTGGGTTCGCTCAATGTGGTGCAAACAACCACCACTTCCACTTCAACATCTACGTCCAGTACGTCGTCAACTTCAACCACGTCAACACCAACCACGTCAACACTTGCTCCACAGAAAGACACTGCATCACACAACAGCGCTCAAGTGGCACCCACCGCAACTGTTGTGCCCACACAACAAAAAGTTCTTGTTCTCAAACGGGGAACTTTTGTATCTGCAAAAAAGGTTGCGTCAAGCGTGGGCCTCTCTATTCCCAAGCAATCACAAGGCAGTATGCGTATTGCCATCACAATGGGTAAACGCTATTGCTCTTTTATTGGCACAAAAATCAAAGCTGTCCGAGTAGGGAAGTGTTCTGTGATTGTTGTTCTGATTCCCAAAACGGGACAGACAGTGGAGAAAAAACTAGCGATCACAGTCAAATAACCCAGAACTCACTCCTGAAGAGAAAACCGCCACCCATAGACTGTTTGAATGGAAGTGGAAATGGTGGTGGAGATTCCGCAAGGGTCTCGCAACAAGTATGAGATGGATCACGAGACCGGAGCCATTTGGTTAGATCGCACCTTGTTTACCGCCACTCAATATCCCCTTGATTACGGATTCTTTCCCGGAACACATGGTGAAGATGGCGATCCGCTCGATGCGTTGGTGTGGCTGAGCCAGCCAACTTTCCCCGGATGCCA
>JALRGJ010000233.1 GCA_023253435.1 Ilumatobacteraceae bacterium
AAGAGCACTCGCTAACAAAGCTCAGATTGGACTAGACTACATCACTTCTCCACCACAAGAAGTTTACTCCAATCAAGTCATATCTGCACTCATCACCATCAGCAAACAAATATCTGATGGCAAACTATTGCTTCCAACCTACCACACCCAATGGATTTATGTACTCAATTCATCCTGCGGCTGCGTATGGTTCTGCGGCAGTGTTGATTGGGTGTGCTGTTGCTGTGATGTCACAGGTGCATGTTCCTCCTGTTGCAGTTTCCTCTGGCACGCGACCAACATTGCGTGATGCGGTACAAGGTCTGGTATTTATTCGCAGAACACCTGTATTGCTGGCTGCAATTTCACTCGACCTGTTTGCGGTGCTTGCAGGTGGGGCGGTTGCACTCCTGCCGGTTATTGCAGAAGAGCAATTACAGGTGGGTGATGTTGCCTACGGGTGGTTACGCGCTGCAGGAGGAATAGGTGCAGCACTGACGGCAATTCTTCTTTCATTTCGACCTGTTCAATCTCGTGTTGGGCGGACCTTGATTGTTGCGGTGGGTGTTTTCGGACTCTCGACGGTGGTGCTTGGCATTACTACTAGTTATTGGATTGCATTTTTTGCAGTTCTGCTTGCAAACAGTTCTGACATGATCAGTGTGTTTATACGTAGCTCTCTTGTGCCTTTGGTGACTCCTGATGAAAAAAGAGGACGCGTCTCTGCTGTTGAAAATGTCTTTATTGGGGCCTCTAACGAGTTGGGTGCATTTGAATCTGGCGCAGTATCAAGTCTTGTTGGGACACCAGCTACCGTCGTGGGTGGAGGAATTGCCACCATTGCCGTTGCCGGCGCATGGTGGTTTGCATTTCCCTCCTTGAGAAACGTAGATACCTTCAACGAGTTGGAACAATCGCGCGACTAATCTTCGCTCATGGCTGATGTTTTAGGAAAAGTAGAAGAAAAGGTTTCGGATCTCACCAAACGCGGAGTGATTGCTGAATTCAAAGAATTTGTCAACAAAGGCAATGTGGTAGATCTTGCAGTCGCGTTCGTGATGGGCGCGGCGTTTAAAACAGTGGTCGATTCTTTGGCTGGTAGTGCAACGAGTCCAGGAATCTTGGGTGGCTTTATTGGTGCAATTTTTGGCGGTGAGCAGCCAGATTTTTCGAAAAAAGTTTTGACCGTCAACGGAAGTGACATTCCATTCGGTGCCTTTGCCACTGCAACCTTGAATTTTTTCTTAGTGGCTGTGGCGCTGTTCGCCGTGGTCAAGGTGTACAACCGTGTACGGGACAAAGCTGAAGAAGAAAATGCTGAGATAGCACCAGAAGTGACAACAAATGAGTTGCTGGCTGAAATTCGCGATGAATTGAGAAATGCTCGTCAGACGCCATCGTCTGGATCTCCCACCCAGTGACCCCACATCGGTGATGTGAGCCAATAGCCTTGAGGGGTCATGCCCTCCCGAATCCGACGCATTCTTGCATTGCCTCTTGCCGGCACCTTGTTTCTCGGCGCATGTTCAGACTCCTCTGGCATGGCCGCTCCAGAAGAATTGCAGTAC
>JALRGJ010000234.1:0-1265 GCA_023253435.1 Ilumatobacteraceae bacterium
TCCCGAAGAACTTGCAGAGGTTGCTGCGTCACTTGGCCTGCATGCACTTGCACTCACAGACAGAAACGGTTTGTACGGAGTGGTGCGTTTTGCGGAAGCTGCACGTGCCGTGGGGTTGCCCACCATTTTTGGTGCAGAGTTAGATTGCATCAACATTCCTTCTCGTGTTGCACGGGGAAGCATTGTTGTGTTGGCTCGTGGTGCCAAGGGTTATGCGTCTTTGGCGCGTGCCATTAGTGAAGGGCAACTTGCTGGCAGTAAAGGTTCGCCCGTTTTCACTTTTGAAAATGTGGGCTCTGTTGTGCGCAGCAATTGTGTGGTGCTCACAGGCGGTGCAGAAGGGGCAGTTGTACAAGCATTGGTCGAACATGGCCCCGCAGAAGCAGAAGTTGTTCTGCGCGCATTGGTCGCACATTTTGGGGCAGAACATGTTTTGGTAGAGCTGTGGGATCATGGAGATCCCATTGATGCTGTTCGCAATGATCAGTTAGTGCAACTAGCGGCCACATTGCATTTGGAATGCGTTGCTACAAATAACGTGAGGTACGCACAACCTGCTCATCATCGTTTAGCTACAGCTATGGCTGCAGTACGACATAAATCTGATCTCAACTGCATTGATCATCAGTTGCCACCTGCTGCAACGGCGTATTTGCGCTCTGGGGTGGAACAACAACGTCGTTTTGTGCGTTACCCCGGAGTTGTTGAACGCACCGCAGAGTTGGCAAAAAATATTGCTTTTGATCTGTCTCTTGTTGCTCCCAAACTTCCACCTTTTCCGTGCCCAGACGGACTTTCAGAAATGCAGTATTTGCGCCAACTAGTGGAGAGCGGTGCAACTCGTAAATATGGCGAACGACCACAGACACACACTGAAGATCTCTCATTGCGTTCTCGTGCATGGAGTGTGATTGATCATGAGTTATCCATTATTGAGGAGTTGGGTTTCCCTGGCTACTTCCTCGTGGTGTGGGACATTGTTCGTTTTTGTGAAGAGAACAATATTTTGTGTCAGGGCAGAGGTAGTGCGGCCAATAGTGCTGTGTGTTTTGCTTTGGGTATCACAAAAGCCGATGCAGTTTCTTTAGGGCTTTTATTTGAGCGGTTCTTATCGCCAGAACGAGATGGCCCACCAGATATTGATATTGATATTGAGAGCGGCCGCAGAGAAGAAGTGATCCAATACGTTTTCACTACACATGGGCGTCATCATGCGGCACAAGTAGCAAATGTCATTACCTATCGCTCTCGGTCTGCTGTACGCG
>JALRGJ010000234.1:1275-1524 GCA_023253435.1 Ilumatobacteraceae bacterium
GCACTTGGTTATGCGCCAGACAAGCAAGATTCTTGGAGCAAGCAAGTAGACGCATGGGGGGCAGTTGCAGCCACGGTAAAGCATCGTGATCACAACATTCCAGATCTTGTTTTAGAGATGGCTCAAGAAATAGAAAACATGCCAAGGCATTTGGGCATTCACTCAGGTGGCATGGTGATGTGTGACAGGCCCATCATTGAGGTGTGCCCAGTGGAGTGGGCACGTATGGAAAACAGAAGTGCTCTCCAG
>JALRGJ010000235.1 GCA_023253435.1 Ilumatobacteraceae bacterium
ATGCATACCAATCCAACAAGCGTTGTTCAAAGCGGGAAAGTCGGAAGAAATAGTTCTCTTCTTCCACATGCTCCACCGGACGTTTGTGAATAGGACAGTTGCCATTGTCAAGGTCGTCATCAGTGAAGTACGCCTCGCATGGTACGCAGTACTTGCCGCTGTACGTATCAAGCTCGATATCGCCGGCATCAAAACATGCCTGTAAGAGTTTTTGAACTCCTGCTTTATGTCGCTGTTCTGTTGTGCGGATGAAATCAGTGTGAGAAATATTTAGTTTCTCCCAAGCTTTTTGAAAAAGTGGCGCTATGGAATCTGTAAAGGCTTGGGGAGTAGTACCCGCTGCATCTGCAGCTTGCTGAATCTTTAAACCATGCTCATCTGTTCCAGTGAGAAAGTACACATCATCACCAAGTAGGCGATGCCAACGAGCAAGTGCATCGCTCACGATGGTGCTGTAGGCGTGACCTAAGTGAGGTTTGGCATTGACGTAATAGATAGGTGTTGTGATGTAGTACTTGCCCACTCACACAGGCTACGCCTCCCCACACTCAGTTCTCGGTTCGTTTTCATTCCGTGGCAGTTCGTACGCTCGTATGAATGTCTTTTCAGTTCGACACAGCTACAGCTACAACACCACTAGGTGGGGGGCTGTATGACACCCCGGTGGAAGACGGCTGGGATATCAATGGCAATGCCAACGGTGGGTATCTGTTAGCCCTCATGACTCAGGCAATGCGCACAGAATGTGAGAGGCCTCACCCAGTGTCTGTATCTATGCACTACCTTTCGCCAGCTCCGGCGGGAGGAGCCACGACACAAGTTGAAGTAGTGAAATCTGGTCGGCGTTTGGCCACTGTGGTGGGAACAATGCAGCGCGATGGCAAAGACATAGTTCGATCAATTGGAACTTTTGGTGATATCGATTCATCTCTCGGTCCGCAGCACAACACATTGGATGTACTTGATCTTCCGGCTTATGAAGATTGTCCGGCTCGAGCATTCAGTGGAGGCGCACCCATTGGACTTGGTTCACGTTTGGCAGTGCGGCTACACCCAGATGATGTTGGTTTTGCTACAAACAATCCAACCGGCCGAGCAGAAGTACGTGGCTGGTTTGCTTTCGCTGATCACCGACCAGTGGATACTTTGGCTCTCTTGCTGGCAGCAGACGCATTCCCGCCAGTGATGTTCAATCTCTACGGAATGTTGGGATGGGTTCCCACTATTGAATTCACCGTGCATGTTCGAGGAGTTCCCGCACCTGGACCCATTGCGTGCAGATTTAGAAGTAATGCAGTACAGGGCGGGTTCTGGGAAGAAGATGGCGAGATGTGGGATTCTCAGGGCCAACTCGTGGCAATGAGTAGGCAGTTAGCGCTTGTTCCCTTGGCGCAGACCCAGTGAATACATCACGAGCATGCCAACAATTACTGCGGTAATTGAAGTAGAGCGCCGAATCAACATTTTTGA
>JALRGJ010000237.1 GCA_023253435.1 Ilumatobacteraceae bacterium
CTCAGATTGGTATTCCACTAAAACGCGTTCATTCTGTGATCGTCACTCACAGCCACCCAGATCATTACGGTGGAGCTGGTCGCCTCCGTGAAGAAACTGGTGCAGACATCATTACGCACCGGTTGTTTCGCACTTTCTACGATCCAACAGAGCCACCAGATGTAGATGCTGAAGAACTTGCGTTAATGATGCGCAGTCCCTTCGACGCCCCACCCTGGGGTGGCCCTGCAATGGATGTTCCATGGCAGAGGAAGGTGCGTTTGGCCGTGGCACGCAAGTTCCCCAAACTCATGAAAGTGCCATCACCATCAATTCGTTTGCGTGAATCTGATCGAATGAAGTTCGCAAAACGAGATTGGGTGGCAGTTCATACTCCGGGCCACACACACGATCATTTGTGCTTATTTGACCCAGAAACAGGGACTCTTTTGAGTGGTGACCATGTGCTACCCACCATCACCCCACACATCAGTGGTTTGACTGCCCATGGTGACCCACTCACGCTGTTTTTTGACTCACTCGACAAGATTGCCAATTTTGCTCACCAAGTGAACATCAGTTTGCCCGCTCACGGAACTCCATTTACTAATACTGGCGAGCGTGTACAGCAGATTAAAGAGCACCATGCTGAGCGATTACAAAAAATTCATAATGTCAGTGTGGAAATCAATCGCCCCGCTTCAGTGATGGAATTTGCTTCGCACCTATTTTCACCACGTGCTCAAGGCGCAATGGCAGACAGCGAAGCATATGCACACTTGGAACACTTACGTATCTTGGGAGAGTTTGAACGTTTTGAAAAAGACGGAACGTTTGAATATGTAGTGAAAGGCTAAGAAAGCTTTCCACACCACATTGCAGCATGCACTGCATTATTTACTGTGAGTTGAAGATCTAAGTCTTCAGTTTCCTTCGCAATTTCTCGCACTAACTCTTGCTCATGCTCTACCTGCACCACATGTTCAACAATGGCTCGTAAAGGAGCGCGAATGTCTCGATGCTCTGCAAGGTATTCCT
>JALRGJ010000238.1 GCA_023253435.1 Ilumatobacteraceae bacterium
GATCTGCTCGGGGGTGATCGGGACGTGACGTTGCTGGCTTGGCCGGGTCGCCCCGTTCAGCGCCACTTCGATGATCACCGGATCCACCGCGCCAGTCTGGCCACGTTCCGCGCCAACGCCGGCGGTCGTACCCGAGGTTTTGGTGAGGAAAATTGACCCTGGAGGTGAAAAATCCTCACCAGATCAACATGGGTGGCCAGGTTGGGGAGCCCCCTGACCAGCGGTAGCGTTCGCAACTCGTGTCTGACGGGCATCCAGCCCGACAGCAAGAACTGATGTCCGTGTGAGCCCGCTCGTCGGGGACCACATGGCAACAACCGAACTTGGTGCTCCGCCGGTCTTCGACCTGCGGAGCATCTGCGTGAATGGCAACCGCCACTCACAACAGTCAACTCAGCGCCAGGGCGACCTGGACCGGATGAAGAGGCTGCCTCATGGCAAAGACAGCGATCGTCGGCGAAAAGGTCGGCATGACACAGGTGTGGGCGGACGACAACCGCATCGTCCCCGTCACCGTGCTTCGTGTCGAACCGGCTCGCATCGTTCAAGTGAAGACCTCCGAGCGTGACGGTTACGCCGCGCTTCAGGTCACCTACGGACACAAGGATCAGAAGAAGTTGAGCAAGCCCGAGGCTGGCCACTTCTCGAAGGCTGGCGTCGACGCCGGTCGTCGTCTCGTCGAACTGCGTCTCGACTCGGTCGACGGATTCGAAGTCGGTCAGGAGATCAAGGTCGACGTTCTCGCCAAGGGCCAGAAGGTCGACGTCACCGCGGTGAGCCGCGGTAAGGGCTTCGCCGGCGGCATGAAGCGCCACAACTTCAACGGTCAGGGCGCGAGCCACGGTAACCACAAGCACCACCGTGCGCCTGGTTCCATCGGTTCGTGTTCTTTCCCTGGTCGAGTATTCAAAGGTTTGCGCATGGCAGGCCATATGGGACACGAGCAAGTGACCACATTGAATCTTGAAGTCGTACAAGCAGATCCAGAGCGTGGACT
>JALRGJ010000239.1 GCA_023253435.1 Ilumatobacteraceae bacterium
ATCCGGTACGCGCCGTCGACCCCGATCCGCACGGCAACTACTACGGAGCGAGTCTCGATCACACGGTGTGGTTCCACCGTCCCATGCGCGCCGATCACTGGCATTTGCACGACTTCACGTGTCATTCGCTCACGCGCAGTCGTGGCCTGTCGATCGGACACATCTTCGATCTCGACGGATCGCACGTGGCCACCGTGGCGCAGGAATTCTTGCTGCGCGAAGCGCGTCAGCGGCACACCTCGAACTGACGACTGACTCCCGTCTGTTCGGGGAGACGACACTGGTGGTCGAGACCGGCGTCGATCCGGTGACCCCACGCTTTTCAGGCGTGTGCTCTGCCAACTGAGCTACTCGACCGTGTGCGTCCGGCGAACCGATGCACTGGCGGTCCCGACGGGACTCGAACCCGCGACCTCCGGCTTGACAGGCCGGCGTGAACTCCAACTTCACCACGAGACCAAAAACTTCTTGGCACCCCCAACGGGATTCGAACCCGTGCCGCCACCTTGAAAGGGTGGTGTCCTAGGCCACTAGACGATGGGGGCTAGGTACTTGTCCTGCTGAGAGGATTGTCAGCCTAGCGGAGGGTCACCACCGCCACACCGGGCGATTGTTTCGCAGGTCAGCGGGTCATGAGCGCGTTCACCGCACTGTCGACCAGCCACGAGAGGTACTGGTAGAGCGCGAAGTCGGGGCTCTGAGGATCGTCGGGCTCGTCGGCATCGTCGGCCACACCGAGCAGAGTGCCGAGGATCAGCCGCACCGCGTTGAGACAGGAGGCGAAGGCTTCCAACTCGGCCGTCGACATGGCGCGACCGTCGGTGGTGGCGAGGAATTCGTCGACCATCGAGATGGAACTCAGTCGGCTGGCCACGAGTTCTTCGCGCATCAATCGTTGGTACTCCGAGTCGAGAACTTCGTCGTCGGTGTACGCGGGCGGGAAGAGTCTCCGCATCTTGGCGTCGTC
>JALRGJ010000240.1 GCA_023253435.1 Ilumatobacteraceae bacterium
AGGGGGATGTCGAGTGGGGTGATGCCCTCGACGGGGCGGAGGCGGTCGACCCCGTCGTCGTCGATGCGACCGACCCGCTGTACATCCTCTACACCTCGGGCACGACGGGGAAGCCGAAGGGCATCGTGCGCGACAACGGCGGTCATGCCGTGGCCATGGCGTGGAGCCTGCCGCACGTCTACGGCATCGGCCCCGACGACGTGTGGTGGGCGGCCTCCGATGTCGGCTGGGTCGTCGGTCATTCCTACATCGCGTATGCGCCGCTCATCACGGGCTGCACGACCGTCATGTACGAAGGCAAGCCTGTGGGGACGCCGGATGCGGCGGCCTTCTGGCGTGTCATCGAGGACCATCGAGTCAACGCGCTCTTCACCGCTCCGACGGCCATCCGCGCGATCAAGAAGGAGGACCCCAGCGGTGAGCACCTGACCGGTCGAGACCTCAGCAGCCTGCGGACCCTCTTCCTGGCGGGGGAGCGCCTGGACCCCGACACCTTCGCGTGGGCCACGGAGCGTCTCGCGATCCCCGTCGTGGACAACTGGTGGCAGACCGAGACGGGCTGGCCCATCGCCTCGAGCATGCGGGGTCTTGATCCGCTTCCCCTCAAGGTCGGGTCGCCCTCGCGGCCGGTGCCCGGCTACGACGTCCGCGTCCTCGACGAGCACGGCCAGGAGGTCGCCCCCCACGTCGAGGGCAATATCTCGATCCGCCTCCCTCTCCCGCCCGGCACACTGCCCACTCTCTGGGGCGACGACGACCGGTATGTGTCGTCCTACCTGTCCGCCTTCCCCGGCTACTACGCGACCGGCGACGGGGGCCATGTCGACGATGACGGCTACCTCTACGTCATGGGCCGCACGGATGACGTCATCAATGTCGCCGGCCACCGGCTCACAACCGGTTCCCTGGAGGCCGCCGTGGCGGGGCATCCTGCCGTTGCCGAG
>JALRGJ010000024.1:0-11678 GCA_023253435.1 Ilumatobacteraceae bacterium
TGCTGATCTCGCAGTTGTAGATCCTGCAGCTTTTACGGCACTAGTGGCATCAGCAAAGGCTGCGTTGGCCTGAGCCGCACAGCATTGTCCTCTTCGAACCCTCGGGTTCAACGACTGCGGCGCCTTATTGGGCGCCGCAGTTTTCGTTATGACGAAAACATGTTTGTCATTGATGGTCCCACTCTTGTGCAAGAGGCGGAAACCGCAGGTGTGCGAATCGTGGAGCAATATGTGCGTGATGACTACAACGGCTACGTCACGTCATCACCAATTTATGAACTCGACACTCATACGTTTAACTCGGTGGCAGATACCGAAGCGCCAAGAGGAATTCTCGCTATAGGTGAGATTCCAAATGAGTCCCCTCTATCAAATTCGCCATCCTCGTGGTACCTCGTTGCTGATGAAGTGTCCGATCCAGGAAACCTCGGAACTCTCATCAGAAGCGCGGAGGCTGGTGGAGTGACAGGAATAGTTTTGTCGGGGTCAACCGTTGACCCATGGTCACCAAAGGTGGTGCGCGCCTCTGCAGGCGCGGTATTTCATGTGCCGATCTGGCAGATGAACTCCCTACAAGACATTGCCCACCATGGAGTGCGGCTATTGGGCACAACTTCTCACAACGCAATTAATGGTCGCTTACCAGAGTCCATCTATGAGTGTGACTTCCATGGGTGTATCGGAATTGTGGTGGGTAATGAGGCTCACGGAATTTCAGAAGATGCACCGGTTGATTCTTGGATCACCATTCCGCACCAAGGAAGAAGTGAAAGCCTCAATGTCGCGATGGCAGGAACCGTGGCGGTCATACGGGCTTCACAAGCAAGGTCATCTCAATAATGCTCCCCGTGAACTATCGAGTGGGCGAGTAGCGTTTCTACAGTTATGGCCACCTCATCTCCGTCTGAAAAAGATCAAGTAACGAACGCTGTAGCCAGTGGTGTGCAAGCAATTCAGGCAGCTTCGTCGTCAGAAGATCTCAAGAATGTTTTGTCGAGTCTGGTGGGGAAGAAGGGCGAACTCGCCAGTATTAAGGCCACGCTAGGAAAAGTTTCTGACATAGAGATCCGCAAACAACTTGGTCAATTGGTGAATGATGCTCTTGGTCAGATTCAGCATGCTGCAGATGCTCGCTCTCGGGAATTGCTCGCTGGAGAATTTGCTCAACAAATTGAAGCTGAGCGGGTGGATCTCTCTGAGTTGGCATTGTCAGAATCAGTGTCTCGGCGCCGTGGTCGCATGCATTTGGTCACTCAATCCACCGAACGTTTAGAAGATGTTTTCATTGGACTGGGTTTTCAAATTGCAGAAGGACCCGAAGTAGAGACAGACTTTTACAACTTTGAGGCTCTAAATGTGCCTCCGAGTCATCCTGCGCGCAGTATGTGGGACACATTGTTTGTTGAGTCTGATGTTGAGGGCAGTGTTGTATTGCGAACACATACTTCACCGGTGCAAATTCGGGTGATGCAGGAATGGCCACCACCCATCTACGCGGTGATGCCCGGACGTGTTTTCCGCAAAGAAACCCCCGATGCCACGCACATGCCTGTCTTCCATCAAATCGAAGGCTTAGTGATCGACAAAGGAATCACGTTCGCAGATCTCGCCGGCACGATTGAGTCTTTTACAAAAGCTTTTTTTGGTCCCGGATTTACCAGTCGCTTGCGACCTTCTTATTTTCCATTCACGGAGCCGAGCGCTGAATTTGATATTCGACGTCCAGATGGATCCTGGATTGAGTTAGGTGGATGCGGAATGGTTCATCCTCACGTATTACGCGCAGGTGGACTCGACCCAAATGAGTGGAGTGGTTTCGCATTTGGATTCGGGATCGACCGAATGGCAAAAGAGCGTCATGGTGTTGCAGATCTACGTGACATGTATTCCGACGACATTCGTTTCACGGAGCAGTTCTCATGAAAGTGCTTCTCTCCATTTTGCGGGAAATGGCAGATATTCCCGCAGATGCTGAAACAGTCGCCCTGGCACTTAATTCACTCGGACTTGCTGTTGAAGAGACAGTGGTTGTGGGCACTCCTGTGCCAGGGGTAGTGAGCGCACGAATTGTTCGAATGGAAAAGCATCCGGATGCAGCGAAGGTGACACGTTGTTTTGTCGACGCTGGTGACGGTGTAGAACGCCATGTCTGGTGTGGTGCCAACAACATGAAGCCAGGCGACATTGTTCCACTTGCAACGCTGGGAACGGTGATGCCCAACGGTATGGAGATTTCTCGCCGTGGAATTCTCGGAATTGATTCAGAAGGAATGTTGTGTTCTGAAGTTGAGTTGGGATTGAGCGATGAATCATCGGGATTATTGATTCTTCCCCCAGATTCACCACTGGGCATCAGCCCATTTGACATTCTTGGAATCGAACATGATGTTGTCTTTGATCTAGACCTCACTCGCAATAGAGCGGACTGTTGGGGCCATCTCGGCGTTGCGCGAGACTTAGCTGCGCATTTTGGTGTGCCAGTGAAAGGACCACATATCCAGACAGGTGAACTGGGCGACGTAAAGTCCCTGCCCGTAGAGATCTCTGCGCCAGAGCAGTGTGGAATGTTTTCCATCACGCAGGTAAGCGGAATATCTGTAGGTCCGTCGCCTCGATGGGTGGCTTCACGGCTGGCACAACTGGGGATGCGTAGCATTAACAATGTTGTCGATGCATCGAATTTGGTGATGTTGGAGACAAATCAACCGAATCATGCTTACGATGCCGAGGTTGTTTCATCTTTTCTTGTTCGTTGTGCCAAGGCAGGAGAGACACTTACCACGCTTGATGGTCAAACTCGCAACCTTCATGCAGATGATCTATTGATATGTGATGCAAAAACAGGTGCTGGCGTTGGTCTGGCGGGAGTCATGGGTGACTTGCACTCAGAGATTACAGAGACAACAAACACTCTTGCGTTTGAAGCCGCTTGGTTTGCACCAGACCCCATTCGATTTACCTCTAATCGTCATGGCATCAGATCCGAGGCTTCAGTACGTTTTGAGCGCGGTACCGATCCTGAGGCTTGGAAATTGGCTGTGGAACGTTTCGTCACAATTTTGAGAGAAACATGTCCGGAAGTGGTGCTTCACGCAGGGACAACTGTGAGCAAAAGTTCCGAGTGCCCGGCTCCAGTGGTAGTTAGTGCGTCGGTTGCGAGAATTGAAAAGTTGCTTGGTATTGCAATAACACCAGACAAAATTTCACACATCTTGAACTCCATTGGCTTTGTTACCTCAATTGAAGGCGATGTGATTACAAGCATTGTTCCCACCTGGCGACCAGATTGTTCTCAAGATGTTGACTTGATTGAAGAGGTTGCTCGACATTTTGGTTATGACAACATTGGCAAAACAGTTCCAAATTCAACTATCCATGGCCGCTTGTCCACTATGCAGCAACGCCGCCGAGTATTGAGGCGAGTGTTGGTAGGTCTCGGATTAGATGAAGCAATGCCATCACCGTTTTTGGCTCCCGGCGATCTTCAGATGGTGGGTTTACCCGAGGACAACGTGTTAAGGATTGCCAACCCTTTGGTTGCTGATGAGTCTGTTTTACGCACTTCTTTGCGGCCAGGTTTATTGCGTTCGCTCAAATACAACCAATCACATCGGGCACCGCGTATTGGTCTTTGGGAAATCGGACATGTGTATCCAAAAAGCGATGAACAGTTACCTAATGAATCTGAACAATTAGCAATAGTTGTTGCGGGCGGATCTGCTCACACTGCACTCTCCCAATGGAGTGCGATATGCGATGCACTCTCTGTGGGCACGCAGTTAGATCAGACAAGAGTTCCCCAAGGTTTGCATCCCACACGTTCGGCCACGTTGGCTCGGGGTAAGACTGTTGTGGGTGTTGTTGGCGAAATAGATCCCGTTGTATTGAGTGAGCTGGGAATTGATGGGCGAGTCAGTGTGCTCGAAGTCAATTTGTCGATCATCCTGAACGAGGATCCAAAGCCGGTGCAGGCTCGAGACATCAATCGTTTCCCATCTTCTGACATCGATCTCGCATTTGTGATGTCAGATGATGTGAAAGCAGAGACCCTGCAGCGTGCACTCCGACAAGCAGCAGGAAAGCGGCTCGTCAGCATCGATCTTTTCGACGTGTATCGAGGCAAAGGGGTGGAAGAAGGTTCCCGCAGCCTTGCTTTCAGATTAAGAATTCAAGAGAGTTCAGGAACGCTCACCGATGCCGATATTGCCAGCGTTCAAGAATCCTGTATCGCTGCAGCCCAGAAGGTGGGAGCCTCCCTGAGAGGATAATTGTATTTTCATACATATATCTGTATGATCATGCACCTATGGTGAACGTCGGCATTATTGGGGCTTCGGGCTATACCGGGGCTGAGTTATTGCGCTTGTGTGCTCAGCATCCTGAGGTGGAAGTGGTGTGTGCAACGGGTGATTCACAGGCCGGAACTTTGGCCAGCCATTTGTATCCATCGCTCGCAGCGTCGTATCCAAACTTGGTATTTGAAGAGTTTTCACCAGAGCGGTTTGTTGGGCTTGATGTCGTTTTTCTTGGCGTACCCCATGAAGCAGCACTTGAATTGGCACCCCAATTAGTTGGCAAGGTGGGATGTGTCATCGATCTCTCGGCTGCGTATCGCCTGAAAGATTCTTCTCAGTACCCACAGTGGTACGGATTCACGCACACGCAACCTGATCTATTGGCTGCAGCTGTTTATGGTTTGCCCGAGTTGTACAGAAATGAATTGCAAGGTGCCAAGTTCATTGCAACCCCAGGGTGTTATGTGACTGCTGCTTCGTTGGCGCTGACACCACTCGTGAGGTCCGGAATCGTGCAGAGTGAAGGAGTCATAGTTGATGCGGCATCAGGAGTCAGTGGTGCTGGACGCGCACTCAAGCACACATCGCACTTCAATACAGTCAATGAGGATTTCACCGCTTACGGATTACTGGACCATAGGCACACCCCGGAAATAGAGCAGGTAACTGGAGCGCAAGTTCTCTTCACTCCTCATCTTGCTCCAATGAACAGGGGAATTCTTGCTACGTGTTATGCCCGACCCAAAGGAAACGCTCCCACTACGGCGTCGCTCTTAGCTGCTCTGGCTACGTTCTATAAAGACGAACCATTCATTGTGGTGCGTCCCAATGTTCCCTCTACCAAGTCAACTCTGGGTACAAATTGCGTTCATCTAACGGCTCGTTACGATGAACGCACCGGATACGTGATGGTGCTCTCTGCGCTCGACAACATTGCAAAAGGCGCTTCTGGTGGGGCGATCCAATCAATGAATGTTGCACTTGGTTTGCCTGAGTCCATGGGTCTTTCAACAGTAGGTGTGTATCCATGAGCACAATGGATACTGCACATGTTCTTGTAGAGGCACTGCCATACATTCGTCGTTTCGCTGGCAAAACTGTTGTTGTTAAGTACGGTGGCAATGCATTAGCTGGAACATCTGAGCACGATGCCATGGCACTCTTTGCTGAGGACATTGTTCTCATGCACACCGTGGGGATAAAGCCTGTAGTTGTGCATGGTGGGGGACCACAAATTAACGAAATGCTGAAGCGGCTCAATATTGAATCGCATTTTGTCAATGGATTACGCGTCACAGACGCCGACACAATGAGCGTTGTTCAGATGGTTCTCAACGGGAGTGTCAATCCTCAGATTGTGAGCGCCATAAATACTCACGGAAATGTCGCTGTTGGCTTATCTGGTGAAGATGGACGAACGCTTCAAGTTGTACAACGTGACCCAGAACTTGGCTTTGTGGGAGAGATTGAGAAGGTGCGACCACACGTTGTTGAAAGCCTTCTTAGTGATGGCTTGATTCCTGTCCTATCAACAGTTGGGGTTGACAAGAACGGCCAACCATTCAATATCAATGCAGATACTGCTGCCGGTGCTCTTGCAGAGGCGTTGGGTGCAGAGAAGATTATTTATCTCACAGATATTGCTGGCTTACGTAGAGATGTCGATGATGCGAACTCTCTCATTCAAAAGATCACTGTGCAAGAACTTGAGTCACTCGTGAACGACGGAACCGTCGCAGGAGGGATGATTCCGAAGGTGGAGAGTTGTATTCAGGCTGTACGGGGTGGCGTAAAGAGTGCGCACATACTCGATGGTCGAATTGCTCACGTACTCCTTCTTGAGTTATTCACAGATCAAGGTGTTGGAACAATGATTACGGGGGCGCCATGACTTCACATCAGTTTTATGAAACACAGAAGGCAAAAGACATCAATCACGGGCATGACTACTGCCCATTCATTCCAGTCTTCGGTCCTCCGGCGGTCATGTTTGAACGGGGAGAAGGAACACAACTCTGGTCCATTGATGGCAAACGGTATCTCGATTTCCTCAGCGGGATTGCTGTTGTGTCTTTAGGGCACGCAAATCCTGTTATCGCGCAAGCAATTGCACAGCAAGCTCAGACACTGGTGCATGTCTCAAACTTTTTTGCTAACACTGTCGCAACTGAGGCTGCAGTCCAGTTGTCTGAATTAATGAGAGACGCTGGAGCTGGTGATGGTCAAGTGTTCTTTTGTAACTCTGGTGCCGAGGCAAATGAGGCAGCAATCAAGCTGGCCAGAAAGTTCGGCGGTCGCGGCAGACATGTGATGGTCAGTGCCTATGGAAGTTTTCACGGCAGAACTCTTGGCGCTCTGGCGCTCACCGGCCAACCAGCCAAACATGAACCATTTCAGCCCATGCCAGACGGATTCAAATATTGCGAGTTTGGAGATCTCGCTTCTTTAGAAGCCACTCTCGATTCTTCTGTCTCTGCGGTCATGTTGGAACCAATTCAGGGAGAAGGTGGTGTTGTACCTGCAGAGGCGTCGTACTTACAAGCGGTACAGAAGTTGTGCAACGAGCGCGGGATCTTATTCATCATTGATGAAGTTCAAACTGGGTTCTGTAGAACGGGGAAGTGGTTTGGGTTTGAACACGCAGGTGTCCAGCCAGATGCAGTGACTTTTGCTAAAGGCATGGGCAACGGAATGCCTGTCGGCGCATTGTGGGCCCGCAAAGATGTGGCCTCTGTCCTGCAGCCAGGTGATCATGGCTCTACATACAGCGGCACTGCTCTTGCAACATCTGCAGTTCTGGCAGTGATTTCCGAAATGAAAAGACTGAACGCCCCAGAGATGGCTGTTCGCCAAGGTGCGAAATTGAAAGTTGCGCTTGAAGCGTTGCCATCTATAGATCATGTGCGTGGGTCGGGCCTGCTACTTGGGGCACAGTTAGTTCCAGGTATTGAAGCAAAAGATGTCTACACCGCAGCTTTGGAGAATGGACTAGTGATCAATGCGGTGAATGCAAATACCATTCGGCTTGCTCCACCCTTGACGGTTTCTGATGCAGAGATTGAGGAAGCTGTGAGCATCTTGGCAAAGGTTTTGGCATGAGCGCGCAACACTTACTCGACATTGCCTCTCTCTCACAAGAGGAGCTACGTCGAATTCTTGATCTATCAGTAGATCCTCTCGTAATTCACAAGAAACCTCTGCAAGATAAAGGCGTTGCATTGATCTTTGAGAAACCCTCAAATAGAACACGACATTCCATGGAAATGGCCGTTGTCGCCCTTGGGGGGCATCCGGTTTACACCCGTGGTGAAGAGATTGGTTTTGACACGCGCGAAAGTGTCGAAGACGTAGCACGAATCATGGCTGGATATCACTCGGTGCTGGCAGCGCGAGTGTTTTCTCATTCTGTTGTTGAGCGGATGGCCAATGTGTCCTCCGTGCCAGTGATCAACATGTTGAGTGATATGTCGCACCCACTTCAGGCGCTTGCAGACATCATCACAATGGAAGAACACTGCGGACCAATTTCCAGTCTGCAGGTGTCGTGGTTGGGTGACTACAACAATGTTGCTCGTTCACTTGGTGAAGCTGTGTGCAAATTGGGTGGCCACATTGCCTATGGCTGTCCGATGGGGTATGAGCCAAATGCTCACGAGTTGGATCGACTGCAATCATTTGGTGGCAAGGCTCACCATTCAACAGATCCCATAGAGGCAGTAAAAGGCGCACATGTTGTACACACAGATACATGGATTTCTATGGGACAAGAAGCAGAAGCAAGCGGGCGCAGACAAATCTTTGGTGCGTACCAGGTGAACGATCAAGTGATGAGTGCTGCGCAGCCCGATGCAAAATTCATGCACTGCATGCCCGCTCATCGGGGAGAAGAAGTGACCGCAGAAGTCTTTGATAGCTCCGTCAGTCTTGTCATTGAACAAGGGCATCACCGTTTAACTTCTGCGCGTGGTGCACTGGCATGGGTATTGGAGAAATCATGAGTACCAAACAGCAACGCCAACAGTTGATCTCACGACTCATCGGCTCTGAGAACATTTCAAGCCAACCGCAACTCCAAGAAATCTTGCGGGAGCAGGGCATAGAAGCCACTCAAGCCACCATTTCTCGTGACTTGGAGGAGTTAGGAGCAGTAAAGATTCGCGTCGCTGGTGGAGACACAATTTACGCGATTGCTGAGTATGCGCCTGCTCGAATTGCTCCCAGCGATCAATTGCGTCGTGTTATGGCTGAGTGGGTAGCTGAAGTAACAAGCAGTGGGAATCTTGTCGTTGTGCGCACGCCTCCGGGCTGTGCACATGTAGTTGCATCTGCGCTCGATAGAAGTGGTTTGAACGGGCTCTTAGGAACCGTTGCCGGTGATGACACCATCATGTGTGTTGCGACAGAAGACACGGGTGGCATTGGACTGGCTGAGCAACTACGCACTTTGTCTGGGGTCACAGATTCCACAGGTGGAATTCCTCGTAAGAGGGGAGAGGCAAATGTCTGAAAAGAAAGTTACTGAAGGTGCCCCACTTTGGCATGGTCGTTTCCAGTCCGCGCCCGCAGATGATCTAATGGCCTACACGGAGTCCCTTTCCTTTGATAAACGGCTGTGGGCAGACGACATAGTGGGTTCACAAGCTCATGTAACCATGCTTATTGAAGTTGGATTAATGAGCGCAGACGATGGCCAAAAAGTTCTCGCTGCACTTGACCAGGTTGCAACTGAGTTTGCGGACGGTTCATTTGCTTATGAGGTGTCAGATGAAGATATTCACACGGCTATCGAGCGCCGTGTCACTCAGATCGCCGGTGAACCTGGTGCTCGCATTCATACGGGAAGAAGTAGGAATGACCAAGTGGCCACCGCTGTTCGATTGTGGTGTAAGAGAGAAGTTGCACTCATTCGAACACTTGTCATTGATCTAGTGGAGACGCTTGAGGGCCGTGCAGAAGAGGCCGATCTTCAAGACATCAGTCTTCCCGGATATACACATGTGCAACACGCACAACCCATCTTGCTATCGCATCATTTACGTGCACATTGTTGGGCTTTTCTCCGTGATGCTTCCCGTCTTGCAGAGACTTTGAATCGCCTGAATGTGTCGCCACTTGGGGCTGGAGCGCTTGCAGGGTCATCTTTACCATTGGACCCTTCTGTGTCGGCGCGTGAAATGGGTTTTGGAAGCACCTTTGCAAATTCTCTCGATGCAGTGTCGGATAGAGATTTTGTTGCAGAGATCCTTTTCGATATTGCGTTATTAGGTGTGCATCTTTCCCGTATTGGCGAAGAGTGGGTTTTATGGACAAGTGCTGAATTTGGTTTTGCAACACTTGACGATGCATATGCAACCGGGTCCTCAATGCTTCCCCAGAAGAAGAATGCTGATATTGCTGAACTTGCGAGAGGCAAATCTGGTCGTCTGATTGGCAATCTGACCAGTGTTCTTGCGATGTTGAAAGGACTGCCGTTGGCCTACAACCGAGACCTCCAAGAAGACAAAGAGCCATTGTTTGATTCGGTAGATCAGGTGAGAAGAGCATTGATTGCGCTGAATGGCATGATCTCTACGGCAACGTTCAGGAAAGACAAAATGGTTGAGGCTGCAACTTCTGAAGCATTGGTGGCAACTGATCTTGCAGAGTGGCTTGTGATGAGGGGTATGCCATTTCGCGAAGCGCATGCCGTTGTTGGAAGGGTCGTACGGGAGTCGCTTGAGTCCGGAAGCCCAATGGCACATATCGTGATGCAACATCCTCTCCTGGGCGACGAGGCAGCAGAACTCTTTGCGCCTGGTGTTGCTCTGAGAAATCGTCGTTCTCCTGGGGCAGCTGGCCCGGAAGCCGCACAAGTGCAAAGAGATCGACTCGCACAAGAGATCTCACATGCGAGAGAGTTTCATTCATGAGTTTCACGGAGAAGATTCGAGTTCGCTACAACGAATGCGACATGCAAAACGTGGTGTTCAATGCCAATTATTGGATGTATGCAGATGATGCAGTTGCTCAGTGGATGAGAAGTGCAGTGAGTTCACTTTCCGGTTCAGATGGGACTCTTGTCTCATGGTCCGCGCTCGGGTTTGACTTCATGTTAAAGACTGCGACCGGAACGTGGCATAAGGGGGCTACGTATGGTGACATCATCAATGCGTCATGCTCCGTGTCTCGATGGGGAAATACATCATTTGATGTACTCGTATCAATGACGGTGGGTAACGACCCCATTTTTGACTGTTCCATCACTTATGTGAGTGTTACCCCAGGAACACACTCACCGGCAGTAGTTCCAGAAAAGATTCGCATAGCGCTAAGCAAGTAGTTCTTCGCCAATCCACTTCATGTCCTGGCCGTGGTAGCCAATTTCAGCTAATCGAAACTCGCGAACTGTGTCTCCTTGCCACACTGTGGCGCGAACATCGGCAACAGCTCCTGCCGGTTCCATTCGGGCCCACACGAGAGGGCGTGAGAGCGATGTGTGCGCGCCATAAGCGTGAAGAGTTTCTTTTAGGGATTTCTGAACATGCTCACCTAGGTACTGCCATGTAATGGAATGAAACACCACGACCGGAGATTCTCGTGAAGTCAACAACTGTTGCTGCAACCACGTGTCGGCAGATTGTGCATCCACCACAGGGGGGTGGTTTTTGGCGATTGAAATTGCCGCTTGAAGTCGATTCATTCGATCTATTTGGTCTGGCCAAACAAAGGAGAGAAGTTTCCATTCTTCAGAGGGATCACAGACATCAATAGGGGAGACATCAACACCACGTCTATGGGAGACGGACACACACTCAGGACCAATGTCGGGCGTACTGGCAAACCAGCTATCAGGAAATGACAGTTCAGACAACGGATCTCCCATGAGGAGATGGTCTCGTCGGGCAAAAAATTTGTCAAAGTTCAGGTTCAACCCCGCACTTGCACCCAACTCCAACCATTCACACTCTGAAATTCCAAAACGAGTGAGCCAATGTGTCAAAACAAGATGCACCACGCTGCGACCAACCTCATTTGTTTGCACTTGAGATCGCAAGCCATGTTCAATTTCAGAAATATGTCTGGGAAAACTCGCGATGAATTCAGAAGTGAAATTTGCTGTAGGACTTCCACCAACCGTTGGATAGTGCCGAGCCAATGCTTGGTCATCTCCCTGAAGTACAACTCTGTGAAGTGCGCCTGCTAATCGAAGCGGTATTGCATCGTTGACAGGCCAATTGCTGCATCCGTGCAAGATCTCAAATGTCGGACCATGGGCCTTGTAGTCAATTGCTAAATCTGAAAAGAGCCGTGAGTACATTTCAGAACCCAGCCGCTCGCATGCAATGGCCTGTATCTCGAGTGCTTGTGCCATGGGGTCGTCAGAGTCGTTGATGTGACGAGATG
>JALRGJ010000024.1:11767-11995 GCA_023253435.1 Ilumatobacteraceae bacterium
CTCAATGGGTGTCTCGTCATGGCAACATGGGGAGGTGACAACTTCCGGGCTTTTAGCGGACCTCTCAGCGCGCGGTCTGATTCATGATTCCACCGATGCGGCAGCGCTCGAAGCTCGCCTGAATGACAAACCAATTGGTATCTACGTAGGGTTCGACCCCACTGCCGATTCCCTGCATGTTGGCCACTTGTTAGGTCAATTGACGCTGCGTCGCTTTCAACTTGCAGG
>JALRGJ010000241.1 GCA_023253435.1 Ilumatobacteraceae bacterium
ATTCCTACTCATGCTCCTACCTCCAGTCTCCACACCACAATAAACATTGAAATCAGAAACTTCCGGGACATCGCACTCTCTCTACAGTTCTGCTTAAAGAAAGTGCACAATATAAACAATCATACTCAACAATCAAACAGGGAACTGTGGATTGCAAACATACATTCAGTACGCAGAATTCTTGTCAAGTTTCTGCAACGACCCCCCCCCGTCGCCTCTCTCTCCATGGTTGAATCATGAATGATGGAATATCCCATCCTTCAGAGTGCACACCAAGGAGAATCTCTCTCTGCAACCATTTGTGATGAGAGCCCATGAAAAGGGAAACGTGGCAGATGGCAGGCATGCTCATCGGTCAGTGATGAGTGGACTTTTTCCCTCAGGTGGCTGCTTTCACTAAGGAGAGAGAGAGAGAGAGAGAGAGAGAGAGAGAGAGAGAGAGAGAGAAATTTTATATCACCAAGGGGCGCTGGGAGGGAATGATGCGATGCCGGGTGCAGTCACGAGCTTGGTGTATCATGTTTTACTGCATGCTGCAGTATCGTACTGAAGCGCATGACATGGCATGGCGTGGCGTGGAGTCTCCCCCCCCCCCGCACTTGCTTCCATCCGAACTGTCGACAACTGCTCTGCTTCTTTCATGTCATCGATACACCGTACATCGTTGGCCGTCTGTCTTTATTAGAGCCTTGCTTCACAGATCACACTAGTTGACTGGTTCCGAGACTGCATTAAAAATCCCACAACATCGCAAAAACAAATAAACATGAGTTCAAAGCCAAATTCCATGACAATAGAATGGTCGGATGCTTTCGGGTATATCCTACAAAGTTGTACCATGCAAAGTATGAAAATACTCTAAAATTACATCAATACCTTGCAAACTATAAATTTTAACCCTCCAATGCTCTGAGTT
>JALRGJ010000242.1 GCA_023253435.1 Ilumatobacteraceae bacterium
CCTTCCAGGACATCCTGGTGCTGCGCATCGTCAAGCGCCTCATCGACACCGGGGTGTCGCTTGCCAACATCCGGACCGCCGTGGCGCACCTCGAGCAGCGTGGAGGCGAGGACCTCGCCCGGATCACTCTCATGAGCGACGGGGCCTCCATCTACGAGTGCCGGAGCGAGGACGAGGTCATCGATCTGGTGCGCGGCGGACAGGGGGTCTTCGGGATCGCTGTGGGCCGTGTGTGGCAGGAGGTGGAGGGCCACCTGGCCACCCTGCCCGGGGAGCCCGCCGACGGTGCCAGCGACCTCGAGATGGCGGCGGACGAGCTGTCCCTGCGTCGCGCGGCCCGCCGCTCCGCCGGCTGACGGCTTGTCGCCCCCCGGACCTGCCGGGCATGGGCTAGGCTCCGACTGCTGATCGACCCAGCGCGGGAGAGACCCGGGGCAACCCGGGCGCCGAAGGAGCAACCGCCCCGGAAACTCTCAGGCAGATCGGACCGCGCGGGGGAGGCAACTCTGGAGAGAGGGTGGCTCGCCACCCCACCGACGGTGCAAGCCGTCCGGGCCCACGGGCACGGGCAGCGAAGCTCTCAGGTCGCGGTACTCCGCGAGACCAGAGGGGGTCGGGCGCATGCCGTGCGCCTGACCTTCGAGTTGCCTGGAGCAGCCATGGCACACGCGCCCACCACCGATGTCACCTCGCCCGATCACGTGGCCACCTTCGCCGAGCGTCATATCGGCCCACGCGAGCGCGAGATCGCTCGCATGCTCGAACGTCTCGGCTATTCCTCCATGGAGGCGTTCCTCGGCGACGTCGTGCCCGAGGCTATCCGCTGGCGCGACGGCCTCACGATGCCGCCGGCCCTCGACGAGGCCGCGCTCTCGGCCGAGATGGCCGCGCTCGCGGCCGCGAACT
>JALRGJ010000243.1 GCA_023253435.1 Ilumatobacteraceae bacterium
AATTAATTTCTTTGGCAATTGTTACACCATCATTTACAATTTGAGGAATTCCATATCTCTTTTCAAGCACTACATTACGACCTTTTGGACCTAATGTTATTGCTACGGCTTCCGATAAAATATCTATACCTTTTTCAAGAGCTTTGCGGGCATTTTCCTGATATAAAATCGTTTTTGCTACCATAATATAAATTCTGTTAATTAACCCTAACAATATTTAATAATGAATTAATAATGAAACATTAATAAAATATTTTTGGATTTAATGACAATAAATAATGACTTAACTCTTTTTATAAGAAAGATTTAATAACTCTATATTTAAATATCTGTATTTATAGACACTAATAAGATTAATAAGTAATAAAGTGAACAAAATATAGAGATTATTATAAAAACATGGCTCAGGCTGGACTTGAACCTGCGACCTTGGGCTTATGAGTCCCCTGCTCTAACCAACTGAGCTACTGAGCCGTTCCCCTTTAAGATAACAAACAAAAGAATCTTTTGCAACCTTAAAAAGGGTTACTTGAATTGATATTTTATCTCAAATTTCTAGCTATAAAATTAATATTTTTATTTTCTTGAAATATTAAATACCCTATGGTAAGATTGAGATATCATCTTTTAAGGATGTAGCTTAATTGAATAGTTTGAATAGAAATTATTTATAGAAGGGTCACTAACTCAATGGTAGAGTACTCGGCTTTTAACCGAATAGTTCTGGGTTCGAGTCCCAGGTGACCCAATAAAAATATGTATTGAATACAAATACATTTTTAAACCCGTCGAATATCAAACCAAAAAAGACTTCCAATTTTGTAACGGCTAATAACTTGTATATTTGTTTTATGTTCTAATAAAATATTATTTACTATTGATAAAC
>JALRGJ010000244.1 GCA_023253435.1 Ilumatobacteraceae bacterium
GACGCTGGTGACGCTGGTGACGCTGGTGACGCTGGTGTTGCGGCTGCTGCTGCTGCTGCTGCTGCTGCTGCTGCTGCCACGAATGCTCGCCCTGACCGGTTCGGATCCAATGGCCTACCAGCTGAGGAATGCATCTAAGATAACTGATCTCTCTCTCTCTCTCTCTCTCTCTCTCTCCCGGGCTGTCCCGACCCCCAGACAGCCCGGGTTTTCCGGGGGTAGGTCGCACTGCTTGCAGAGCGGCCGGAGAAGAGAGAATGGGATATGGTGTGAACAGCGTGCCCAAGTTTGGCGTTCTGCGAACACCCAATCCGAAATTGAAAGAACCAAGTATCCTTTTCAATAACGATCACCCTTTCCGTGGGTCGGTTGTTAGGTACTTGTGGTAGATCGACCCTCGAATCTGAGCAATGTCGTCTGGGCGATGAGGATTGCTGGCTCCAACTGCTACCTTCCGACTCTCCCAAGCAACCTCTATCCGGCGACGGCAAGGTTGAGTGGCATTGCTACAGACGAAGCGCCCGACGGGCATTGGGTCGAGGCTAGATGGTGTCTTGCCCACAGGAGCGGGGCCTCGTGGAACAGCAATCTGTCGAGAGAGGGATTTGCGTACCGGAGGCAAAGTCTTGAATAAGATTCTTGATCCCGGACTTCGAAAATGGGTATTGGAGGCCACGGCGCTTTGCGCTATGCCATTAGCACCATTAGTATGCCAACGATAACTGGTCTCTCTCTCTCTCTCTCTCTCTCTCTCTCTCTCTCTCTCTCTCTCTCTCTCTCTCTCTCTGTCTCTCTCTCTCTCTCTCTCTCTCTCTCTCTCTCTCTCTCTCTCTCTCTCTCTCTCTCTCTCTCTCT
>JALRGJ010000245.1 GCA_023253435.1 Ilumatobacteraceae bacterium
CAAGCACTGCCCAAGCAAATTGCCACAGTGATAACACAGCCAAACTTTACAATAAAACCAATTTTTATGGCAGAACAGACAATGATTCAGCCCATTGAGCAAACATTTGAAGGCTTTACCACCAAAGACCTATTTATGGGCATGTTCTCCACTCTTACCCCCATTCTTTTCATGCTTTCCATCATAGCAATTTATTGTCTATGCATTAAAATGGCAAAGAAAAAGGCACAGTCACACCAACAACAACAAGACATTCAACAAAGCATAGACGACAATGACTATTGGGGCTTTAATAGCCTGTTGAGACGCGACACACTAATCTGACCAGTAATACCACCACCACGGCCCAATGTCGCGAAAAATGCAAAATTTTAACACCATTCTTTTTTTTCCTTTTTTTTTGACTACATGTAACACACTGAAATGTCGTTTTTTTTCTCTCTCTCTCTCTCTCTCTCTCTCTCTCTCTCTCACATAAAAATTCGAAATTCGATACAATCGTTTTAATGTTCTATTTTGTTTCATGAAACCCCGAAACCTACCCCAGATGGAGAACGACCTAATGGAAATTACCGTCAATCAGTCTGACTTCATCTTTGAGGACGACTTCGAGTCCATCAAGGAAGAACCGTTGGAAAACTCGGAACAAGATGACCCAGCAGCAGCACCCATCATCACCGAATTTATTGTCAGGCAAAAGAATGGACCCCAAACCCTCATTACCCGAACCATACCTAAACCCCCACTGATGTGGACTACCAATAGCTCATTTATTGATCACATGATACAATTTGGAGTATCAGAGATTCAGAAAACGTTCCCATTCAACGTCATGCGAC
>JALRGJ010000246.1 GCA_023253435.1 Ilumatobacteraceae bacterium
TCCTCGTCCTGCGCATCGTGAAGCGGCTCATCGACACGGGGGTCTCGCTGGCCAATATCCGGACCGCCGTGGCCCATCTGGAGCAGCGCGGGGGAGACGACCTCTCGCGGATCACCCTGATGAGCGATGGTGCCTCCATCTACGAGTGCCGGAGCGAAGACGAGGTCATCGACCTGGTGCGCGGGGGCCAGGGAGTGTTCGGGATCGCCGTGGGGCGGGTGTGGCAGGAGGTGGAGGGTCAACTGGCCTCCCTGCCCGGTGAGCCTGCGGACGGGTGCGAGGCCGCCCTCGACGCCGCCGACGACGAGCTGTCCGCCCGGCGTGCGGCACGGCGTTCCGCCGGCTGAGCCCACAGGGGGCCGGAGTGCGCTACTCTCGAGTTGCTGATCGACCCAGAACGGGAGAGACCCGGGGCAACCCGGGCGCCGAAGGAGCAACCGCCCCGGAAACTCTCAGGCACCGGAACCGCTCTGGGAAGGCAACTCTGGAGAGAGGGTGGCTCGCCACCCCACCGACGGTGAAAGTCGCACGTGTGAGAGTGCACGGCGACGAAGCTCTCAGGTCGCGGTAGTCCGCGAGACCAGAGGGGGTGGGGCGCACGCCGTGCGTCCGACCGTCGCGACGCCGGGAGCAGCCATGTCAGATCAGGTCCGTTCAGATCAGCTCGGTCCCTTCGCCCTCCGCCACATCGGCCCGCGCGATCACGACATCGCTCGGATGCTGGAAGCCCTGGGCTACGACTCCCTCGAGGCCTTCCTCGACGACGTCGTGCCCGAGACGATCAGGTGGCGTGACGGCCTTGCGCTCGACGCTCCGCTGGACGAGCCGAG
>JALRGJ010000247.1:0-245 GCA_023253435.1 Ilumatobacteraceae bacterium
CTTTGGAATAGCGCTCCAACAGCTCGCGATCGAATCGTGGCTTGTGGTACTGGCCCTCGAGGCTGGCTAAGGATGAGAGCCTGAACAGGTTGTGCATGCCGGCGGTGTTCTCTGCCCACAATGTCATGTGGGTATAGCTGTGCTTGCCCCTACCTGCTCCCGGGTCTTCGGGGGTGCCTTCATCGAATCCGCCGCCGAAATCAAACGGCTTGCGCTCAAAGCGACCCTGTGGCGCGTAGTAGCCC
>JALRGJ010000247.1:255-820 GCA_023253435.1 Ilumatobacteraceae bacterium
CGCGACCTTTCTTCCAAAATTCGTAGGCCCCGAACAGGTTTCCGTGGTCGGTCATGGCGATCGCGCTCATGCCCTGACGGGAGGCTTCCGCAAAGAGGTCGTCGAGCCGCGACGCACCATCGAGCATGGAGTACTCGGTGTGAACATGCAGGTGAGTGAAACCTGCTGCCTCACCTGAAGTACTCACCTGTCGCTACTTTCCGCTCGTTACCAGCTACCAATTCACACAACAAACAATTACATTCGGCTATTCACGGGGAAGTTGACATCGCGCAGATGACTACCAGCCACGCAAGATGTCGAGGGCCCGAACGAGGTCCGGGGAGTATTCACTTGTCAGTTCAATGCGTTCGCCAGTTCTCGGATGATCAAATGACAATTCAACAGCATGAAGCCACTGCCGATCGAGCCCTAGCTTTTCCGCCAAAACTGGATCTCCACCGTACATTGTGTCTCCCACAATCGGGTGGCGCATCGCGGACATATGGACCCGAATTTGATGGGTACGGCCGGTCTCAAGGACTACCTCTAAAAGGGATGCGTGGCGAAATGCCTCAAGGGTCTC
>JALRGJ010000248.1 GCA_023253435.1 Ilumatobacteraceae bacterium
TCAGATGAAGAACCCTCGTCGTCGCGTTCTCGCCTTTGCCGGTGCTGCGTCCGGCCTGGTCGCCCTGGCTGGATGCGCCAAGGACGCTCCGCAGGACACCTGGCAGCCCGCTGGGCCCAATGCCGAAACGATCGACAATCTTCAACAGCCGGTCTTCTTGGTGGCCGGGATCGTTGGCGTGATCGTGTTCTTGGCCGTCGCGTGGGTCGTCTTCCGCTATCGCGATCGCGGTCAAGCGATTCCCGATCAGACACATGGCAAGCCGGCCGTCGAGATCACTCTCACGGTCATTCCGGTTCTCATCCTCATCGGCGTGGCGGTTCCGACCGCACGCACCATCTTCGATCTGGCCAAGACCGACGACACCGAAATGGTCGTCAACGTCACTGGTCAGCAGTGGTGGTGGGAGTACGACTACCCGGCCATCGGCGACAACGCCGAGAAGTACGGGCTCAGCCAACCGATCGTCACCTCGGGTCAGTTGGTCATTCCCGAGAACACCAAGGTTCTCCTTCGTGTGACCAGCCGCGATGTGATCCACTCCTATTGGATCCCGAAGCTCAACGGCAAGAAGGACGGCGTACCGGGTCGCGTTCACTTGCTGCGCCTCGAAGGGTCGAAGCCAGGTATCTACGCCGGACAGTGCACCGAGTTCTGCGGTCTCTCCCATGCGTACATGCGCATGGAGACGATCGTGTTGAAGCGTGCTGACTTCGACGCATGGGTGGCTAATCAATTGGCGCCTTACGAATCGCCGGCCGAAGGAACTCTGGCGAAGGAAGGCGAAGCCCTCTACATCCAGCAGTGCAGCCG
>JALRGJ010000249.1 GCA_023253435.1 Ilumatobacteraceae bacterium
CATGGCGATCACCTCGGACGCTTCGATCAGAGGGAGACCACCGGTGTCGAGCGACGGTGGCCCGACGAGGACGATCGGAAAACCCAGACGGGCGGCTTCGTGGGCTCCGGCGAGAATTTCGCTCGGGGCGCGGTCGCCCCCCATGGCATCAACCGCAATGGGCAACACGGCGACTCGAAAGACGGACGATCAGACTTCGATGGCGACGCGGTTCTTGTACCAACCGCAGGCACCACAGACCGTGTGGGGAAGCTTGGCGGCTCCGCAACGCGGGCACAGGCTGCGCGAGGGCGATCCGAGCTTCCAGGCGCCAGCGCGGTGGCTCCGGGTCTTCGACTTCGACTTCTTTTTCTTGGGAACGGCCACGGCTATCTCCTCAGGACGGCTTGGAGAGGATAGCGGTGACTCGGCCGAAGTCCCCCTGGCCTGCCATTGGCCCGGAGAGCAGGCCTGGTCACTCGGGTAGTTGCTCGCGCAGGGCGTCGAGGGCCGACCAACGGGGGTCGCGGGTGGAACACGAGCACGCCGTGGCGTTGCGATCGACTCCGCACACCGGACACAAACCCCGACAATCGGCCGAGCACAACGGGGCGTCGGGAAGTTCGAGTAGCACCGTCTCTCGAACGACCGACCGCAAGTCGATCTGATCGTTCTCGATCGGGAACGCATCGGGGTCGGTGATCGTCTCTTGATAGAGCTCGCGCACCGGCGTGTCGATCCGCCCCGTGACCGGCGCGAGACAACGTCGGCACTCACCGTGGAAGCGAGCCGAGATCTTTCCCTCGATCACGATGCCGTTCG
>JALRGJ010000250.1 GCA_023253435.1 Ilumatobacteraceae bacterium
CTCCAAGGCTTACGGACTAGCGGGTCTGCGCGTTGGATTCGCCATCGCGTCACCACACCTGGCCGAGGGCATGAGGAAGACGGCCGTTCCGTTCGGTGTCTCGTCGATAGCGGAGGCGGCTGCCGTTGCTGCTTTGCAGTGTGAAGACGAACTGTTCGATCGGGTCCGACATCTCGCGCAAGAACGCGATCGGGTCTGGCACGCTCTGGCCGAGCAGGGCTGGAACATCCACCCCAGTCATGCGAACTTCGTATGGATGAGACTCGGCGACCAAGCCGAATCGTTCGCGGCGGCGTGTGAGGACGCTGGCATCACAGTGCGCGCGTTCCCAGGTGAGGGCGTGCGTATCAGCGTGGCCGAGGGAGAAGCGAACGATCGAGTGATCGAGGTGGGTGCGCGCCTCAGCTCGGCTCTTCGATGACCGGTGGTCGTCGCTCCCCGGAGACGACCAGGACGACCCCGCCCACCACGATGGTGAGTCCGATCAGGACGTCACGGGTGATCGGCTCACCCACTATCAGCCACCCGAGGAACACCGCAACGACTGGATTCACGTATGCGTACGTTGCAACGAGGGACATAGGGGCGTTGTCGAGTAGCCAGACGTAGGCCGTGTAAGCGACGAGCGATGCGATTACTAGGTAACCGAGCGCGATCCACGATGCGGTCGAGACCTGCGAAAAGTCGATTCGCTCGCCGATCAGCAGACCGACCACGGCAAGGAGGACGCTGGCCACGAGCATCTCGTAGAAGGTTGTCGTGAGTGGATTCGTGGGCAGTTCGAACTGAGTGGAACGCC
>JALRGJ010000025.1 GCA_023253435.1 Ilumatobacteraceae bacterium
CCAGGGATTACGACATTACCGCCACAACCGCAATCGAAGCCGTTGATAGCCTAACCGTTGAAGATCAGCGCAACCTGTACAAAAAGATGAACGCCGTTTTGGAGAAATCAAATGACTGAAATCCCAGAACACCTTCTAAAGCGCGCACAAGCTGCACGCGATAAAGCTGCAGGTTCATCAGACTCTGGTGCTGGTGCATCTGATCGCATCCCCGATGCAATGCTTGATCGCACCAAGGCAGCGGAGAGTGCAGGCGCTGTTGTTGCTACTGCTCCTGCGGCAGGAGTGCCTGTTGGTGCTGGTCCTGGTGGCCACACACAACGTTTGCTCACTGTTGTTAAGTCCGGATCCATTCAGGAAGCAAAAGCAGCTCCTGTAGACAAAGTGCACACGTGGCCACACTTGTTGGCAGTGGAGTTTGTTGCGGGACTCGCGTGTACTGCTTTCTTGTTTGTTTTCTCTTGGGTTGTTAATGCACCGCTGTTGCAAGCAGCAGACTTTAATAAGACTCCAAACCCATCGAAGGCACCCTGGTACTTCCTTGGTCTTCAGGAACTTCTCACCATGTTCCACCCGATGATTGCTGGTGTAACTCTTCCCGGTATTGGTCTTGTTGCTCTGATCCTGGCGCCTTACCTTGACAGAAATCCATCTAACAAACCAGAAGATCGCAAGTTCATGTACTCGATGATGACGTTGTTCCTCATGTTCTGGGCAGTGCTCGTGATCATTGGCTCGTTCTTCAGAGGTCCAGGATTCAACTTCACTTTCCCGTGGAAAGACGGAATCTTCTTCGAGTTGTGATTCTCACTTCTCATTATTTATTCGACGTAAGACAAAAGGAACAAGGAACGTAAAGTCATGAGCACCGGATTAGTAATCGCCATCGTGATTATTGCGGCGGTTGTGTTTGGCGCAATCGTGGTTCTCACCACCGCGCGCAGCACAGACGTACGCGGTACTGGCGCACTTTCACGTGAGACACGTTCACGCGATCGCAAAGCAAGCATTGGTGGGGCAACATCCACTGGACGTGAAGTAGAGGCAAGCGCCAAAGGAACTGAACTCGTCAAGGTTGCTCCTGCAGAAGTTGCTCCGTTCGTTGCTCCAGACCCAGAGGCTCTTGGAGTCACACGCAGAATGTTCTTTAACCGTTCTGCAGTGACATTGATGGGCGCAAGCTTGGGAGCATTTGGTGCTGCAGTGCTCGGATTTTTGTGGAAGGGCGCTGAAGGCGGATTTGGTTCAAAGATCAACGCCGGAAAGATCGATGATGTGATTCAGCAAATTCGGTCCAACAAGGGTTTCTTGTACTTGGCTGAAGCTCGCGCATGGGTCACTGAATATCCAAAGGGTGCTCTTGGCAAGGGCAAGGCTGTTTACGGAAATCAAGCTCCGGTGTTCACAGGAATGCAGTCGGGCATTGTTGCGTTGTATCAAAAGTGCCCTCACCTGGGATGTCGAGTTCCTGAATGCAAGAGCTCTCAATGGTTTGAGTGCCCATGTCATGGTTCTCAGTACAACCGTGTTGGTGAAAAGAAGGGTGGTCCTGCTCCTCGAGGAATGGACCGCTTCGCTGTGTCTATTTCTAATGGTCAACTCACCATCGACACAGGTTCAGTTTTTGCAGGACCAGCAATTGGTGTGAACACCACTGGTCAAGAGGCTGAAGGTCCTCACTGCATCGGTTCAACAGGAGGTGGCCACTAATCATGTTTGCCGCAACAAGTACCTCTATTGCAGCACTCATCCTGCTGTTGTCTTTTCTTGGTTGGGCTGTCTACGGACTCTTCAACATTCGTACCGGTCGTAAAGAGATCGGATCTGAAATTGAACTTGCTGCAAACCGCAAGCCCTACTACGACGATGAAGTTCTTGAAGGTCCGCGTCTTGAGCGAGTCCAAGTACTCGGTCTCGTCTTTCTCGCAATCATCACTGTTGCGCTACCGCTGTACTGGGTGCTTGAGCCCAACCGTCAGGCTGAGGCGCAATTTGGGTTTGAAAAGCGTTTCGCAAAGTGGGGATCACAATTGTTTGCAGCAACTGCAGACGGTGGTTTTAACTGTGCGGGTTGCCACGGCGGCATGAATGCCACTGGTGGAGTTGCCTCATATGCAGTGACCGATCCAAAGACTGGTGAGGTGAAGTCTGTTTCTTGGAAGGCTCCAGCCCTGAACACTGCGTCTTATCGTTTTTCTGACGATGAAATTCGTTTTATCTTGAACTACGGACGTCCGTTCTCTCCCATGTCTGCTTGGGGAACAGTTGGTGGTGGTCCACTCACTGATCAAGCAATCGACAACTTGGTGAAATACATTCACTCCATCCAAATCCCTCAAGAAAATTGTGATGAGACTGGGTATCGGGCAGCGTTTAATAAAACATGTGACACCGGAACTCTTCCCGTAGCTACCAATAAGGAAGTTGTTGCAGAGGCTCAACGCCTCGTTGATGCAGGAACATACGGATCTTTGGGTGAGGCAATGTTCAACTTAGATCTTGGATCTGGTTCATACTCATGTGCTCGTTGCCATACCAAGGGTTGGTCATACGGTGACCCACAAATCACTGGTGGTGGTGCATTTGGTCCGAACCTCACCGGTGGTTCATCTGTTCGCCAGTTCCCAAGTCAGTCAGACATGATCGAGTTCATTAAGGCGGGTTCAGAACTTGGAAAACGCTACGGCGAACAAGGTCAGGGAAGTGGTCGTATGCCTGGTTTTGGTCAGATCTACACCGATGAGCAGATCAAATTGATCGTTGAATACGTACGGAGCCTCTGATGTTGTCAACTCTTCTCGCAATTAATTTCCAGCCAGAGATTCGTGGTTACATCGTTGTTCTGATTTCTGTGGGCGTACTGATGGGCTCCACATATCTCATCGTGGGAACAAACGTAGGCGCCCGTCTCGGATTCCTTATTTCCATGACAGGTCTTGCTGGGTGGATGATGTCAATGGCAATCGTGTGGGCAATCTACGGAATTGGTCTGACAGGTCCTTCACCTTCGTGGCAACCAGCAGAGCCCATCACAATTGTTCGCGATGGAGCTCAGTTAAATGTGGCTGAGGTAGTGGACGCTCCCATCGATATCGAGAGCATGAATCCAACTGCTGCAGCAAAGAAAGTGTCCGATGCGTTAGTTGCCGACGGATGGAAGATTCTTGAAGAGTCAGATCCTGCGCGAGGACAAGCTGTTGCATCAGCCGATGAAATTATTCAGATTGAAGCGGAAGAATTTGTAGCTGGTGAATACACAGCAGTCAACGTGTACGACAAAGGTGGCGAGCGTTATCCAAAGATTGGTGAGTCACTCGACTTCTTTGCGTTTAAGCATGCTCCTCGTTACGCAGTTGTAGAAATCGCACCGCTGATCGAACAGCGTGCTGAGCCTGGACGTGCTCCGGCGCGTGCCCAGATAGACACGTCAAAGCCACATCGTTATGTGGTGATGTTGCGTGATCTTGGAGCAAAGCGTCGCCCTGCATTCCTCATTGCCTTCGGTTCCGGAATCATCTTCTTCTTGTTTGCATGGTTGCTCCACCGCCGCGAGACATATCTGCGCAACAACCTCGCGCTCAAGGCATAAGCCATGGGTCAGTACCTTCCAATCGTCGTCCTGACGGTGCTGGCCATTTTGTTTGGACTATTGAGCCTCATTGCTTCGCGTTTGTTGGCACCAAACCGTCCCAACACTGCAAAAGAAGCACCATATGAATGTGGAATTGTTCCGGGCAGAGAACCACCAGAACGGTTCCCCGTAAGTTTCTATGTCATTGCGATGTTGTTCATCATGTTCGACATTGAAATTATTTTTGCGTATCCCTACGCAGTAGATCGCGAGTTCCTTGGATCTTTCGGATTCTTAGAGATGGTGTCCTTTAGCGCTGTCTTTTTTGTTGCATTTGTGTACATGATTGCAAGAGGCGCATTGGATTGGGGTCCAATGAAGCGCGCAAACGGCAGTGTCGATGTCACCGATGTGCAATTTGCGCCTCGTGGTGGCGTAAAAGTAGTTGGTCTTGAAGGCCGCGTTTCTCAAGATGGTCAGGCAGCGTAATGGGTCTTGTTCAAAATGTTCTTGATGATGGTTTAGGTGGTCTAGATCACAATTTTGTTACGGCAAAAATTGAAGATCTAGTGAAGTGGGCTCGTTCTCGTTCAAGCTGGGCTGCATCATTTGGACTGGCATGTTGTGCCATTGAAATGATGGGTACTGGTGCATCGCACTACGACATCTCTCGTTTCGGAATGGAAGTGTTCCGTGCATCGCCGAGACAAGCAGACATCATGATTGTTGCCGGACGCGTGAGTCAGAAGATGGCTCCAGTTCTACGACAGGTGTATGACCAAATGATGGAGCCTAAATGGGTGATCTCCATGGGCGTGTGCGCATCTAGTGGCGGCATGTTCAATAACTACGCAATCGTGCAGGGTGTTGATCAGATTGTTCCCGTCGATGTGTATGCACCTGGTTGCCCTCCAACTCCCGAGACATTGATTCACGCAATTGAGACCTTGCACCAACTCATTGAGGACGGCGAGATCATGCGGCGTCGTAGTGCCAACAATGGTGGCGCGAATGTTCATTTAGAAATTGATGGCTCCTTGGTCACTCCAGTCACGCTGGGATCCAAGTAACCATGAGTGACCTCACCGAATCAGCGCAGGAGACTGTCGAACTTCAACACGGTTGTGTTGTTACTTCATCTCTCGGGCAACGAGTGCTTCTTGTGCCAAGAGACAAATATGTTTCCGTTGTAAAGGCGCTTGCCGATGAAGGTTTCGATATATGCATCGACCTCACCGGTGTTGATTATCTGAATATGCCCAACAGAGTGGTGGGGCACCAAATTGCTCCAGAACGATTTGAAGTAGTTGTGAACTTGCTGTCCATGAGTACACGTCAAAGAATTCGTCTACGTGTTCAGGTGCCAGAAAACGATTGCACGATCTCTTCATTGTTTGATGTCCATCCAGGTACCGAAGCTCACGAGCGTGAAACTTTCGACATGTTCGGAATTGTGTTTGAAGGGCATCCGGACCTCACGAGAATTCTGATGCCAGAAGACTGGGACGGACATCCGCTTCGTAAGGATTACCAACAGGGCAATATTCCTGTGCAGTTCAAGGGGTCCCATTCATGAGCACCACGAACCCACACGTCATTGCAGCGGGAACCTCTGAAGGCGGCCAGGAACTTCTTTCTCGTAGTGAGCTCACCGCAAAGGAACTCTTTCGGGAAGTAGGTGCTGTGCTTCGTATGTCTGAAGCAGAGGCAGCAGCTCTCGCTGAAATTCAAACGGAAGCACCAGAAGATCAAACAATGATCATCAACATGGGGCCACAGCATCCAAGTACTCACGGTGTGCTTCGTCTCATGCTTGAACTGCAAGGCGAAACCGTGCTTCGTTGCAAACCAATTATTGGTTATCTGCATACCGGTATGGAGAAGACCGGAGAAAACCTCACTTACATGCAAGGTGGCACCAATGTCACTCGCATGGACTATCTCTCACCACTCAATAACGAATTGGTGTTTTCACTTGCTGTAGAGAAACTGTTGGGAATCGAAGCAGAGATTCCAGAGCGCGCCGTATGGATGCGCATGTTGTTGTCCGAACTAAACCGTATGAGCAGCCACCTATTGTTCCTTGCTACAAACGGTATGGATATTGGTGCAGTGTCCATGATGCTGTACGGATGGCGTGAGCGTGAAGAAGTATTGCGCTTCTTCCAAAAGGTCACCGGCCTTCGTATGAATCACAACTTCATTCGACCTGGCGGTGTTGCTGCAGACCTTCCCACTGGTTGGAGAGACGACGTGCTCGACATCCTCGCGTTGTTGCCATCTCGCCTGGAGGAATACGACATCTTGATGACTGGCCAACCAATTTGGCGTGAGCGTTTGCAAGGTGTTGGCGCAATTACCGCTCGCGAAGCAATGGCGCTTGGTGCCACTGGCCCAATTTTGCGCTCTACAGGAGTTGCATGGGACCTGCGTCGTGACATGCCGTATTTGCGTTATTCAGAAGTTGAGTTTGACGTTGTAGTTGGTCAGTACGGAGATGCTTACGATCGCTACGCAATTCGATTCAACGAAATTCGTGAGTCAATGCGCATTGTGTATCAAATTCTTGATCGTATGCCTGGTGGCAATTACCGCATACAGAACAAGAAGGTGACTCCACCACCACGTGCTCGAATCGATGAGTCAATGGAGGCATTGATCCACCATTTCAAGATCTTTACTGAAGGATTTAAGGTTCCTGAGGGTGAGGTATACGTGGGAATTGAAAGCCCACGAGGAGAAATTGGTTGCTACATCGTGAGCGACGGAACGTCAACTCCATATCGCATGCATGTTCGTGCACCGTCTTTTGTCAACATTCAAGCTCTTCCGCACATGATGCGTGGGGGCTTAGTGGCAGATGCGGTTGCAGTTATTTCATCTGTAGACCCAGTTCTTGGAGAGGTTGATCGCTGATGGCACGTCTCACCGAAGACAATGTTCGTCTTGCAAAAGAGATCATTGGTCGTTACCCAAAACCACGCTCGGCAACGATTCCGTTGTTGCACTTAGCCCAAGAACAAGACGGGTTCATCACAAATGATGCAATGGCTCACATTGGTGAGTTGGTTGGCGCTACCAGTGCAGAGGTGTATGGAACAGCATCTTTCTATGAGATGTTTAAGTTTGAACCTGTTGGCAAATACCTCATCAACATTTGCGGAACTATGTCATGTGCATTGATGGGTGGTGAAGAACTCATGCATCACGCAGAGGATCGCCTTGGCATCAAAATGGGAGGCACTACAGCCGATGGTCTCATCACCCTTGAGCGCGCAGAGTGCCAAGCTGCCTGCACTGAAGCTCCTTGTTTGCAGGTGAACTACCGATACCGATTCCGTGTGACGTCAGAGAATTTCGACACACTTGTTGATCAATTGCAGTCAGGTGCATTGTCCGATGAGATTCCACCACACGGAACAATGGCTCGTGTGCGTCAACACATTCCAGCTGATAAGGGCGTGGGGGCCAAAGCACCCGAAGACGTCTCTGAAGGACCTGCTTGGCTGAACGGAAAGGCCGCGCTGTGAGTTCAACAAGTAATCCCGGTGGTACATGGCCACATGCTCCTGGTTTTTACACAGGTGATCGTCCAAAGATCGTGACTTCACGATTTGAGTTTGAAGACTCATACACACTTGAGCGTTATCTCGCCACCGGAGGTTACTCAGGTTTACGCGCAGCACTTTCTCAACCAGCAGCAGATGTTCACGAAGAAGTGAAGAATGCAACTGTGCTTGGGAGAGGCGGCGCCGGATTCCCTGCAGGTAACAAATGGGGACTCACTCCTCAAGGTGTGTGGCCTCGTTATCTCGTGGTCAATGGTGACGAGAGTGAACCAGGTACATATAAAGATCGTTTGCTCATGGAGCGTGACCCCCACCAACTCATAGAGGGTTGCTTGATTGCTTGCTATGCAGCGGGTTTATCGCAGTGTTTCTTGTACATCCGAGGTGAGATGGCAGTTGCACAAGAACGAGTAGCAGCGGCACTCAATGAGGCATACGCAGCAGGATACGTTGGCAAAAATATTTTGGGTTCACAGTTCTCTGTCGACATTGTGTTGCACTGGGGGGCTGGTGCGTATGTGGTGGGTGAAGAAACCGCACTCATTGAGAGCCTGGAAGGCAATCGCGGAATGCCCCGATTAAAGCCTCCGTATTTCCCAGCAGCGATTGGTTTGTACGGTCAACCCACCATTGTCAACAATGTGGAGACTCTTGCCAATTTGCCATGGCTCATGAATAACGGTGCAACTGCATACACAGCTATTGGTACTCCAACTTCACCTGGTACCCGTATGGTTGCAGTATCTGGTCACGTCAAGCGACCTGGTGTCTACGAGATCATTAACGGAACTACTACCTTCCGCGATCTTTTGTACGGAGAAGACTTCTGTCAAGGAATCAGAAACAACAACGAACTGAAGGCATTTGTGCCCGGTGGTGGTTCGGCCCCTTGGTTTACACCAGATCAGTTGGATCTCCCATTTGAAGCCAGTCAAGTTGGGCCAGCAGGGTCAATGTTGGGGTCTGGCGCAATCATGGTGATGGACAGCACGACAGACATTCCACGAGCTGCGCTAACGCTTACTCGTTTCTATGCGCACGAGTCATGTGGCAAATGCACACCATGTAGAGAAGGTGGAACCTGGTTAGAGCGCATTTTGTCTCGAGTGGTTGATGGCAAGGGAACCGATGCTGACCTCGATCAGTTACTAGAAGTAGGTGAATCAATTTGTCCCGGAGCATTCCCACATGCGTCCAACGAGAAGTTGGGTCTCACAGCTGTGCCAGTCCCATATCGCATGAACACCATCTGTTTCGTAGGGCCTTCGGCATATGCGCCAGTGCATTCCGCTCTTACATTGTTCCGATCCGAGTTTGAAGCGCGCGTGACAAAGCGCAATCTCATTCCTGTAACGGCGGTGGGGCAATGACAACCACAGAAAACCCCACAGAAGACATGCAGGTACCAGAGCCAGATCCCAATGCGGTATCCATCACCATTAATGGACGCACCGTCTCTGCACGAAAAGGTGACCTCATCATCGCCGCTGCGGACAACGCAAATGAGTACATTCCCCGTTTTTGCTATCACCCACGTATGAGCCCAGTTGGCATGTGTCGCCAATGCTTAGTAGAAGTTGAAGGTCCTCGTGGTCCCATGATGGTTGTTAGCTGCATGACACCCGTTGCAGACGGGCAGATTGTTCGCACCGATACTCCTCAGGTCAAGCGTGCGCATGAAGGAATTCTTGAATTGCTATTGGCTAATCACCCGCTCGATTGCCCAGTCTGTGACAAAGGCGGCGAATGCCCACTGCAAGATCAAGCCTTTAGTCATGGCGCAGGCGAGAGCCGCTTTGTAGAAGAGAAGCGCCATTACGAAAAGCCAATCGCGATTTCAGATCTTGTATATCTCGATCGTGAGCGTTGCATTCTGTGCGACCGCTGCACTCGGTTTGCTGATGAAGTTGCTGGTGATCCACTCATTAGTTTCACTCAGCGTGGAAACAACACTCAGGTCATGACATTCCCTGATGAGCCTTTTGCTTCTTATTTTTCAGGTAACACAGTTCAAATCTGTCCTGTAGGTGCACTAACTGCTCAGCCATATCGATTCAAAGCACGCCCATGGGACCTCGAGCAGCGAGAGAGCACGTGTACTACATGCTCAGTCGGATGTCGTACGGTAGTGCAAAGTAGTCGCGACGAGTTGCTTCGGTACCAAGGTGTCGATTCCGATCCCGTGAACTGGGGTTGGTTATGTGACCGTGGTCGATTTAATTTTGAGTCCACAAACTCTGAAGATCGCTTGGTTTCTCCTCAGAAGAAAAGCGGTGACTCCTTTGACGCTGTTAGTTGGTCCGATGCAATGGAGACCATTGCTCGCACGCTGCGACTAGCAACATCTGGCTCGATTGCGATTTTGGGAGGGGCCAGGGGAACCAATGAAGACGCATTCATGTGGGCAACTTTGGCGGATGCTCTAAATGTGCGCATGCGCGATGCACAAGTAGGTGATGGCCTGCCTTCTTCAGTGTTTAGCTACCCTCAAGCAACAATTTCTTCGGCATGTGATGCTGGCACCGTTATTTTGCTCGCACCAGATCTCAAAGAAGAACTTCCAGTACTTCATCTCCGATTAAAAGATGCCGCCGATAAAAAGCGAATCAAAATCATTGAAGTGTCATCGCATGAATCAGGACTCACTAAGCATGCATGGCGTTCTGTTCGTTGTGAACCTGGAACATCGCACACAACAATTCAACAATTACTCCAAGACTCAATGGTTGCATCTCAACTAGCAAGTGGTCCCGTCACTATCGTTGCTGGCCGGGCAAATCTTGCAGAGTCTGAAATGCTCATGATGGCCGCAGTAGAAGCGGTACTTTCTACCTCCCCTCAGGCAACAGTGCTGCCCGTGTTGCGCAGGGGAAATGTGCGAGGAGCATTGTCATTGGGTCTCTCACCTCAAGACAGCAATGATGCAGTCGCAATTATGGAGTCTGCAGCAAACGGTGGAGTTGATTGCCTCATTCTTTTGGGTGTTGATCCCATGAACGACATGCCCGATGCAGATCTTGCTCGTAGAGGAATCGCCGGTGCCCGATTTGTTGTAGCCATCGATACCTTCCTGACTCAATCCGCTGCTCATGCAGACATTGTGTTACCTGCAGCGGCATATGGAGAAAAAGATGGAACCACCACCAATCTTGAGGGTCGAGTTACCAACGTTGTTCAGAAAGTGACTGCTCGTGGTACGTCTCGTGCAGATTGGATGATTGCTGCAGAATTAGCAGACCTCCTCGGTCACGACACCGGTGTCACAACACTTGCAGATGTTCAGAAGCTCATGGCTCAAAAAGTTCCCGGATATGGCCAGGCCACAACCTCAGTATCTGTAAAACGTGACGGTGTAGTTGTCACGCTGCCCACACCAAAGGTTGCTGTGTCTGTTCCCTCTGTAACGCCTCGAGATTCGTATGGTTTCAGACTCGACCTCAGTCGCAAACTGTACGACAGAGCAATTGGCACACTCACAAGCCCTTCATTGTCTGAGTTGGCACAAGGCGCAAGCGTGTGCATTCATCCTCTCGATCTTGACCGTGTTGGTGCTCAAGTTGGCGCAACCGTAAAAGTCTCAAATGCTCATAGTTCAGTGGTGTTGCCAGTTTTGGCATCTGAATCTGTACCGAGAGGTTTGGCAGTTGTTCCTTTTAATCAGCCTGGTGCAGACATTCGTGAGTTGGTTCGCCATGGCGATGCTGTTGTTGATGTGAGAATCGAGGCCATCTGATGTCATCACTGTTAGCCACTGATCCATTGTTAGATGGCGGTCTTTTGTGGACTCCACTCATCATTATTCTGATCAAAGTTTTGATTGTCTTTGTGGTCGGCTTGGTGGCCACCATGTTGATGGTGTGGTTTGAACGAAAAGTCATTGCTGGAATGCAAAACCGAGTCGGACCAAACAAAGCCGGTCCATGGGGATTACTGCAAACACTTGCCGATGGAACAAAGTTGTTCTTTAAGGAAGATCTCATTCCAGAACGTGCTGACCGATTGGTCTTCCGCCTAGCTCCTTATTTGGCGTTGGCGCCTGCGTTCTTGGCTTTTGCCATCATTCCACTCGGCGGTGACTTCAGAAATGGCAACGGCGGAATGGTCACGTTGTTCGGACAACAGACTCGGCTTCAATTAGCCGACCCACCAGTTGGTGTCTTGTTCGCGTTGGCCGTGTCCTCAATTGCCGTGTACGGAATTATGTTGGCCGGCTGGTCAAGTGGTTCGAAATATCCGCTTCTTGGTTCCGTCCGAGCATCAGCACAAATGGTGTCGTACGAGGCAGCGCTTGGTTTGTCACTTGGTGCGGTGTTGTTGGTCTCTGGAACATTGTCCACTGCCGGAATTGTTGACATGCAATCCACTATCGGCAATTGGAACTTCGTCGCCACTGGGTTTGTTCCGTTCTTCATCTTCTTGATTGCAGCGACTGCTGAATTGAACCGTCCACCATTCGACCTGGTGGAAGCTGAACAAGAACTTGTGGGTGGATTCAACACCGAATACTCGTCAATTCGATTCGCGTTGTTCTTCCTTGCAGAATTCATGAACACCATCACAATGTCTGCGTTGATTGTCACTTTGTTCTTTGGTGGCCCACAGCCAATTTCAATTGGTGACACAACTTTGGACATCCCCGTCATCCCAAACGCGCTTGAGGGAACCGTGTGGTTGTTGTTGAAGGTGCTTGTCTTCCTGTACATCTACGTGTGGTTCCGCGCAACGTTGCCACGTTTCCGTTACGACCAATTGATGGACTTGGGTTGGCGAATCCTGATTCCAGCGTCTCTTGGTTGGTTCATGCTGTTGGCAGCACAACGTGTCGGCCGCGAAGCAGGGTGGGACCAGGT
>JALRGJ010000251.1:0-494 GCA_023253435.1 Ilumatobacteraceae bacterium
TTCTGCCACACGGTACGCGACTTCACCGACGACGAGAAGAAGCACGCCATGGAGTTGCTCATGAATCCGCAACCCGAGATGGAGAAGATCTTCGGCGCCAAGATCTGGCAACCAGAAGGTGACGCCGTACTTCTGCCCTCGGGCTGACCGAAACTAAACGGCTTCGGCCGGATTGTCGGGTCGGCTGTTGATACCGCGTGCAGCACTGCGGAACAGTGCGAACTCGCCCTGGAACACCAACTTGACGCGTCCGATCTCTCCGGCACGATGCTTGGCGATGTAGAGATCGGCCATACCGCGCAACGTGGGATCGACGTCTTGCTTGTACACCTCTTCACGGTGCAGGAACATCACGACGTCGGCGTCCTGCTCGAGTGAACCCGACTCGCGGAGATCAGACAATTGAGGCACTTTGTCGGAGCGCTCTTCGAGACGACGGCTCAACTGACTGAGCGCGAGGATCGGGACGTTCATCTCGCGAGCCAGCACCTTCA
>JALRGJ010000251.1:550-798 GCA_023253435.1 Ilumatobacteraceae bacterium
GCTGATCTCACTGACTTCGAGCTGGCGGTTCTCGGCGCGCCCACGGCCCTCCATCAGCTGGAGGTAGTCGATCACGATGAGGCCGATGTCGTCGTACTTGGCCTTCAGACGACGCGCCTTGGCTCTGATCTCCATCACATTGACGGCTGGATTGTCGTCGAGGAAGAGCGGAACCTCGAGGCGACCGACCGCGTTGTTGACATCGCTCCATTCGTTGCCGGTGAGACTGCCCGTGCGCAATTTCTTGG
>JALRGJ010000252.1 GCA_023253435.1 Ilumatobacteraceae bacterium
ATCACGCACGGCCCGGAACTCGCCGTAAAACACGTTGAGATCGCGAACCGAGAACACCACCGACGATTCGGCGGTCCTCTCGGGCTGAACTGCCTGGACCTGGATCATCAGGTACCCACTCTCTTCTTCTCGAATTTCTGGCGCAACAGGACTCCGGTGAGATTGAACGCGATCACCAACACCAACAACACCAGACCGGCAGCCGCGGCCGAGTTCGACCACCCGATCGCACCTCCGGCGCTGTCGGGTCGACCCGACCAGTTGTAGATGAGCATCGGGATCGCGGTGAACTTGCCGGTGAGCGAGGTCTCGGGCAGCAGACCTGTGATCGCTCCGATCATGATGAGCGGTGCTGCCTCTCCAAGTGCTCGCGACAGGGCGAGAACCGTGCCAGTGAGGATTCCGGGCATCGCGTAAGGCAGAACATGGTCACGGGTGACCTCCCAACGCGTGGCCCCGACGCCATAACCGGCCTCGCGGATGCCGGTGGGAACCGACCGAATGGCTTCCATGCCGGTGATGATGATCACGGGAAGGACCAGAACGGAGAGCGTGAGCGCCGCGGCGATCACGCTTCCACCGTTGGTGATGGGCTTGAGCCATCCGACGAAGATGATCAATCCGAGGACGCCGTAGATCACCGCCGGAACGCCGGCCAGGTTACGGATGTTCACGATGACGAACCGATTGAAGCGAGTGGGCTTGGCGTACTCCTCGAGATAGATCGCGGCCGCCAAGCCGAGTGGAACCGCCAGCAAGAGAACTCCGACACCGATACCGAACGATCCGAACA
>JALRGJ010000253.1 GCA_023253435.1 Ilumatobacteraceae bacterium
ATTAGCGACTCACAGATTGATCGCTTGCTCGATACCTTCGCTACAGCAGCGGCTGGAAAATAGATCAGTCGTCGAGATCGTCGTCTGAATCGACATCTGCGTCATCATCGACATCTTTGACAGCTTCAACTTTTTTCTTTGCTGTCTTAGCGGGCTTTAACACACCTTTTTCTAGCGCAGCATTAAGAAAGGCTTCTGCCTCTTCGTTTGACACTTTTAACGCTGGCGCGATCTCTGAGATCAGGTTGACTCGAGCACGCTCATACATGGTGCGTTCTGCAGCAGAAAGCGATGCATCGCGATTTCGAGCAGCCAAGTTACGAACAACTTCTGCCACTTGATACACGTCGCCACTCTTGAGTTTTTCTTGGTGGTTCTTGAATCGACGTGACCAGTTGGATGGAACACGTGGGTCTGCTTTTGACAGCACCGAGACCAAGTCTTCAAGCTCGTCGGAGGACACTGGTGGGCGTACCCCTACTTCGTCGGCCTTTGCGACAGGCACTTGAAGAGTCATTTCATTGATGACGGTGCGAAGGATGAGATATTCCTGACGAGTGCCAAAGGCGTTGATCTTTTTGATTCCCTCAACGATGCAGGCGCCGTGTTGGGGATAGATAACGGTCTCGCCCTTCTTGTATGTCATGGCTGACCATTCTAGGTGAAGGGCTATTAAATCACTCCTTCGCAGCGCCCCCGGCAGGAATCGAACCTGCGACAAACGGATTAGAAGGCCGTTGCTCTATCCAACTGAGCTACGGGGGCTCGTGCAGAAAGTGTAT
>JALRGJ010000254.1 GCA_023253435.1 Ilumatobacteraceae bacterium
GCCGCCCTATCTCGTCCCTTGCATCGGTGTCCGTCTCTCGACGCTTTGCGATCACACCTACCACCGCCACCTCCACTCAGCTGAAGTAATGATGAGATTTCTCCTTTGAATCGTCGGTTGTAGTGTGCTTTTCGATGTTTCGCAACATCTTCTGCTTTGATGCTTCGATTCATGGCGGTGTGTGGTCGAGGTGCGGGTGGATGCGGTTTGTTGAGTGTTGTTGTCGGTGATGGCCAGCTAGCTCGTGGGCTCATCTCTTGTGCCCAACATGTAGCACGCCAAACTCAATCAAAGGCATGGTTAGCCGTTCTCAAAGATTGACATTGAACTCTGATGCCTCCAATCTTGCTGTTGGATGACCGAAACCAACCATGATTTCCAGGCTCTTGCTCAGGCCAACATCTGCCAAGAATCGCTAATCAAAGCAAACGAGAAGGTCTCCAAAGGTAAGTCAGCCATACAAATAAAACAATTCGATTCTTCTACCGAATCTAGTTAAGTTCATCTCTCATTGAAATTGTCTTTAGGTCCCGCAGGAGCTGATGATGCCGCCGCATGGGCCATCTCACGCAGTCTCAGTGCTCTAAATGCCCCACAATTTTACGACGGACCAGTTTGAACAATAGAAGATATGGCTGATGAGGAGTCAAGTGAAGCTTCGCAATACGAATCTAGCTGAGTGCAGACTACTACAGGCACAGGGCACGGGATACTATTTTCGGTGTATGTTGTTCGAGTTGTTAGATAAATCCAGTTGCTTTG
>JALRGJ010000255.1 GCA_023253435.1 Ilumatobacteraceae bacterium
TTGGCCCAGACCGACATGAAGCGACTCATCGCGTTCTCGTCGGTGGCTCACATGGGCTTCGTGATGCTCGGTATCTCCACGCTCACGCCGATGGGCTTCAACGCGGCGCTGTTCGGAATGGTGGCGCACGGTCTCATCACCGGCATGCTCTTCTTCATCGCCGGCAGCGTGAAGGAGCGTTACCACACGCTCGAGATCGCTCGCCTCGGCGGAATGCTGAAGCAGCTCCCGAAGTTGGGCTGGATCCTCGGCTTCTGCGCGATGGCGTCACTCGGTCTGCCCGGCTTGGCCGGCTTCTGGGGTGAGTTCCCGGCCATCCTGGCCGCGTACTCGCCGGCACCTGGATTGTCGGAAGAAGTCTTCCGCGTGTTCATGGTGATCGCGGCCCTCGGAACGGTGTTCGCCGCGGCGTACCTGCTGTGGCTGTTCCAGCGCACTGCGTTCGGTGAACCCAAGCCCGAATTCAGTGGCGGTCATTGGTCACGGTCATGATGCGCACGGACACGGCCACGACGGAGACGGACACGACGATCTGCACGACGTGAACACCTATGAGTGGATCGCGTGGACGCCTTTCTTGATCGCCATCGTGGTGTTCGGCGTGTATCCGCAGTTGATGTTCAAGATCTTCGATCCGGCCGTCTCGGTCGCCCTCAAGGCTTTCGGAGGCTGATCCGTGCTCGCGTCGATCCTCGCTCAAGTGCCGTGGCAGGCGCCGACCATCGACTACCACGCCCTTGCGCCCGAGATCGTCCTCGCCGCGG
>JALRGJ010000256.1 GCA_023253435.1 Ilumatobacteraceae bacterium
CACGGAGTGCAGCGGCACCTCCTACGCCCGACAGTCGTTCACCATGACCGTCAGCGGCGACACGGCCACGAACACGGCGAACATCGAATTTCCGACGGCAGGATCGTCGTGGGGGACGCTGGTCGCTGTCGGCGTCTTCGACGCGGCCAGCGGCGGCAACCTGATCGCCTACGGCAACCTGACGACGTCTAAGACGATCGACACCGGCGACGTGTTCCGCATCCCGGCGGGCGATCTGGACATCACCCTGAACTGATAGGCCGCGCCCCATGACCGTGTACCGCACAGGCTACGGCACCGGGGCGTACAGCGCCTATGGCTACGGTCTTGACGGCAGCATCGTCGATGCTGCCGCGACCGCCGCCATCACGTCCGCGACCACCGCCCAAGCGCAGCGCGTTCGCCCCTCGGCGGCGGCGCTGGTCGTGGTCGCGACCACCTCGGCCACGGCGAAACGCGTTCAGAACAGCGCCGCCACGATCTCGGCAGTCGTGACCACCACGGCAGCCTGCGTGGCCCTGAAAAGTGCGGCGGCGGCGCTGTCCTGCTCGTCGGCGCTGACGGCAAGCGGGCAGCGCGTCCCGACGTCGTCGGCAACCATCGACATCGCCGCCACGACCACGGCTGACAGCGTGGCCGTCCGTCAAAGTCCTGTCGCGGTGCCCGTCACCGTGTCGACGGAAGCCACGGCGCGCGTCGTCTACCTGTCGTCGGCGACGCTGGCCGTGTTGACCGCCGTCAACACTTCCGGGGAGCGCATCTTCA
>JALRGJ010000257.1 GCA_023253435.1 Ilumatobacteraceae bacterium
GGCAAAGGCACGCACAGACACGCACACCCTGCTCCCCCAGACGGAATGCCATTCAGACACACACATGCGTTGCAAATAAATGAATAGATAATATAAATGCATTATATACACACACACAAAGAGAGAGAGAGAGAGAGAGAGAGAGAGAGAGAGAGAGAGAGATAGAGATAGAGATAGATAGATAGATAGATAGATAGATTGCATAAAGCAACGAATGTTAGAAAACACGCAACGCAACGCGTGTGGACCATCTAACATCAGGTGGTAACCGACTACCACCAATAGCATTCCGAAGAACGCGGAGGAGTTTTGCACAAACTCAGTACACAGGGAGATGTTGTATGTCCAGACAAGTCAAGACACACAACGCATCTCATGTAGTCAGGAAGGCGTACCTTCGATCGCCAACCATGATATTGACACGATCCCGCAACCATCAGCGGATATTCGTCGGGTACATAGACACAACAGAATAGAAAGGGCTTTTGAATCGCCATGCTGACCACATCGATGCAAGCATCACATTCGCCGCAAACCCAAATGTACTATGTCAGGATCAATCTATAATCAGGTCATATACTGGACATTCTGTAGCTGGTGCTACTTGTTCCCCAGTGTTTGAAGCCCAATTATTCTGCGTTCGAAGTACGTGTCCACCGAACACGCTCATAGATTGCATAAAGCAACGAATGTTAGAAAACACGCTCATAGATAAAATATATGATATGTACGTATGT
>JALRGJ010000258.1 GCA_023253435.1 Ilumatobacteraceae bacterium
GATCAAACCCATTGGGTGGATTATTTTTAATGTTTATTGCACCTCTTGCTGCCACGATGTTGCAATTGGCAATTGGAAGATCAAGAGAATATGCAGCAGATGAAGATGGTGCAATTTTGACCAAAGATCCATTAGCACTTGCTAGTGCTTTGAAAAAAATTGATGCAGGAATATCAATTGCGCCAATGAGACCAACTTCTGAAATGGAAACAGCATCTTCAATGATGATTGCTCATCCGTTTAGAGGAAGTGGAATGGCTAAATTATTTTCAACACATCCTCCAACACAAGAACGTGTTAAAAGATTGGAATGGATGGCAGAACAGATGGGGCAGAAAAACTAAAAACTCTTTCGCCGTAAGATTACAAAAGCGAAAAGAAATTTTAGGTAGCTTGCCCGAGCGGCCAAAGGGAGCAGACTGTAAATCTGCCGGTTCACGCCTACAGTGGTTCAAATCCACTAGCTACCACCAAAATTTGTTTTTCTTTTATTAATTTCTAATTTGCTTAAAAATTCCTTTTTTGCTCAAAGGAGTAGAATTAAGTTATGAATCAAACAATTATTGTTAGCGGAATGACTTGCGGGCATTGTGTCAATTCAGTTACTGAAGAATTATCCAAAATAAGTGGAGTTGAAAAAGTAGAAGTTGATTTAGCCTCAGGAAAAGTTGATATTGAGACTAATGAAGAAATTGCCAGAATAAAAATTGAAGAGGCAATTAAAGAA
>JALRGJ010000259.1 GCA_023253435.1 Ilumatobacteraceae bacterium
AAGTAACTCAAAAAAGTCATGTCCGTTTGCTCTGTTATGGTATCCTTTGGACGGTGTCCGAAGAAAAGGCCTATTTTATGTCAGAGTCCGAGGAGAAAGGAGGCACCGTATCGACCTCGTGGTCCACTTATTTGAATTTCGGCGCGTGTCAGAACCAAATATATTGAAAATGCTTAATAATTTCAGTCAATTCAAACAGCAAGGACTTTTCGACAAAAAGCGTGGTTACTAAAGAATCGGTTGGGATTTTTCATTCTCAAGGTCTCTCTTTCTCTCTCTCTCTCTCTCTCTCTCTCTCTCTCTTCTCTCCCTTCTCGCTCTTTCTCTTTCTCTATTTATCTGTTTCTCTTCTCTTCCTCTCTCCTCCTCTTCTGTCGTCTCTCTCTTCGTCTCTCTCTCTCTCTCTCTCTCTCTCTCTCTCTCTCTTCTCTCTCTCTCTTCTCTCTCTTCTCTCTCTCTTTCTCTTTCTCTATTTATCTGTTTCTCTTCCCTTCCTCTCTCCTTCTCTCCTCTCTCTCTGTTGTCTCTCTCTGTCGTCTCTCTTTGTCGTCTCTGTCTCTCTCTCTCTCTCTCTTTCTTTCTTTCTCTTCTGTCTCTCTCCCTTCTGCTCTCTTTCTTTCTATTTATCTGTTTCTCTTCCCTTCTCTCTCTGTCTCTCTTTATCTCTGTCTCTCTCTCTCTCTCTCGCTCGCTCTCTCTCTCTCTCTCTCTCTCTC
>JALRGJ010000260.1 GCA_023253435.1 Ilumatobacteraceae bacterium
CGTCATAAAACACTGGCCTGAAGTATTCGAAGATATTTCATTTAATGCTATACCAATAGACTATTTACACTCGATAATAGTTACTTTTAAAAATGGCAAAACTTGGGAAGTAAATCTTAGCGGAAAAAGTAAAGAAATATTTGAATCAGAAATCAAAGAATGGTTTACCTCTTATGAAAATGAAATAGATAATGTAGACTTTAAACTGGATACCGAAAGAATCAAAAAAGATATTATTAAAAAAACTAATCAATTTTTAAACAAAAGAAAGTTCAAGTAAATGAATGTTAAACTTTTATCCTACAGTCAACCAACTAGAGAATTTTCACAATTGGGCATCAGCGACGCACAAGAACTCATCGCGTATTGCGCCCGTGTCAGCAATCCAAGCAATCAACTCAACACAGAAACAAGCGAAAAACTTATACGATACTTGGTCAAACACAAACACTGGAGTCCACTCGAAATGGTCTCAGCCTGCATCGAAATCACCACTACTCGAGACATCGCAAGACAAATCCTTAGGCACAGAAGTTTTAGTTTCCAGGAGTTCAGTCAGCGATATGCTGATCCTACGAAGGACTTGGCGTTCGTATACCGAGAAGCCCGACTTCAGGATACAAAAAATCGACAAAACAGTATAGAAACTGACGACGAAGATTTACAAAAGAAATGGGAACGTTGGCAAAATAATGTAATT
>JALRGJ010000026.1:0-11710 GCA_023253435.1 Ilumatobacteraceae bacterium
GACGTAGCGGGCGAACTTCCACTCCCGGACCATGCATGTCAACGACAAAAGCCGTGAGACCAGCGTGTTTTACTGCTTCTGCATCTGTGCGAACTACAAGCAAACCCCACCGAGACAAATGTGCAAGTGTGGTCCACACTTTTTGGCCGTTAACAATCCACTCCTCACCATCTTTTATGGCTTTCGAAGAGAGTCCGGCAAAGTCTGAACCTGAACCAGGCTCAGAGAACAATTGACACCAGACTTCTTCGCCAGTAAACAATGGGCGGAGATACCGCTTCTTCTGTTCCTCGCTGCCCCATTCAACAACGGTTGGTCCGGTCATTCCGTGACCGATTGGATTTCGTGCCATTGCATTCGGTGCACCCGCAGCAAACAAACACTCATTGATTGTTTTCTGAAACTTTGCAGAAAGACCCAGGCCTCCATGACCAACGGGAAAATGCACCCATGCAAGACCTTTGTCGAATTGTGCGCCAAGAAATTCTGCTGCCGGAGTCTGTGACGGTGGAAACTCTTTGAGAAGTTCTTGGGCCAACGCAAGAACTTGGGTCTCTTCAACTTGTGTGGACATGTACACCCCCTAGTGGAACTTCACAAATAGTAGGTCCATGCCCGCCTCACTGACTATTCGCAGCGTCTACGAAATGACCGTGACACCTGTCATTCACTAGGTTGGAGACATGTATCCAGGTATTTACGCTGCCAGCCACCCCGACCGTCCTGCCATCATCCAGGCAGAGACAGGCCAGGTCACCACTTTTGCGCAATTGCACGATCGGGCAATTCAACTCAGCAACGTGTTGCGACAAGCTGGGCTACAACCTGGTGACCACATTGCACTGTGTATGGAGAACCATCCACGATACCTAGAAGCAATTTGGGGCTGCCATTACGCCGGTCTTGTGTACACCGCTTGCTCAAGCCGACTCACCAAAGCGGAACTGACATACATCATCAACGATTGCGCAGCAAAAGCATTCATCACAAGTAAGTACAAAGCGGACCAAGCATTAGAGATCTCTAACGACATTCCCAATGTGGGTCTTCGCCTCATGATGAGCGGAACCATAGAAGGCTACGACTCTTATGAAGACGCAGTTGACAACGCACCAACAACACCTCTCCCCAACATGGTGGACGGCACAGACATGCTGTACTCAAGTGGCACAACTGGAATGCCCAAAGGCGTTTCTCGTGAGTTCCCCGGCACACCCCTTGGCACTGCGGCAGGAGTTGCAGCAGCACTCACAGTTGGGTTGTACCAATTTCATGAGGGAATGGTGTATCTCTCCCCTGCTCCGCTCTACCACGCTGCTCCATTGCGTTTCAACATGTCGGTACATGCACAGGGAGGCACCACCGTCATCATGGAGCATTTTGATGCAGAAAATTTCCTGAAGTACGTGCAGCAGTACAAAGCAACCCATTCTCAACTCGTTCCCACCATGTTCATCAGAATGTTGAAACTTGAAGAGTCTGTAAGAAGCAAATACGACGTCTCTTCATTGAAAGTTGCGATGCATGCTGCAGCACCGTGTCCAGCAGACACCAAGCGAGCCATGATCAATTGGTGGGGTCCCATTATCCACGAGTACTACGCAGGAACCGAAGGAAATGGTTTTGTGTATTGCAACAGCGAAATGTGGCTAGCCCACCCAGGAACTGTTGGTACAGCAATTCAGGGAATAGTCCACATCTGTGATGAAGAAGGGAACGAAGTTCCCCAAGGAGAATCTGGAACTGTCTACTTTGAGGGAAACACAACTTTCGAGTACCACAACGACCCTGAAAAGACAAAGGCCTCCAGAGACCCTAAAGGTAGAGGTTGGTCAACACTTGGTGATGTTGGCTATCTCGATGAAGACAATTTCCTGTATCTCACTGATCGAAAAGCATTCATGATCATCTCTGGCGGAGTGAATATCTACCCACAAGAAGCAGAAAATATTCTTGTTAATCATCCCAAAGTTGTCGACATTGCAGTCTTTGGCGTACCTAATGACGATTTTGGCGAAGAAGTGAAAGCAGTCGTGCAACCAGTTTCCATGCCAGCATCAGAAGCCGATGCAAAAGAATTGGAAAAAGAATTGATCGCGTATTGCCGCTCACATCTTGCAGATGTGAAGTGCCCACGAAGTGTCGATTTTCGCCCTGAGCTCCCCCGCCACCCAACGGGCAAGCTATACAAGCGCCTGCTCAAGGACGAATACTGGAAGGCAGCGGGCCGCTCTATCTGATGGCATTTATTCACCCGTACCTAGATCACGGCAGGCCAATTGCGTTTGCACATCGGGGAGGTGCATCGGCAGCTCCAGAAAACACCATGCGCGCATTTCAGGATGCGGTTGATTTGGGCTACACGTATATCGAGACAGATGTTCATGCAACATCCGATGGCGTGTTAGTTGCCTTTCACGACGAAGACCTCAACCGAACGTGCGGTGTAAACGCCACGATCGCCGAAAGTACATGGGCCACGGTTAGCCAAGCACGAGTAAACGGCACAGAATCAATACCACTGTTCTCTGAGCTGTTGAACACGTGGCCCCACATCAAAATAAATATCGACTGCAAATCAGAACAGGCATTGGTGCCCCTCATACAGGCACTAGAGGAGTACAACTCCTTCGAGAGAGTATGTATTGGCAGCTTTAGCGACAAACGATTACAAAAGATTCGTCAACATTTTGGTGAAAAACTGTGCACCTCTATGGGGCCTCGTGAAGTGGCCCAATTTGTGGCAGGTGCGCATTCTCCGATACCCCTTCCCCAATCTTCCAGAGCTCAGGCAGCCCAGGTGCCGGTGAAGCAAGGCCCACTTCCCGTGGTCACACCAAAAACAGTCGGTTGGGCCAAAAAACACAATATTGCTGTTCATGTATGGACTATCGATGATCCAGTAGAGATATCTCGCCTGATTGATTTAGGCGTAGACGGAATCATGTCAGATGACACTCGTGCACTTAAAGACGTTTTTCTCTCCAAAAACATCTGGTGAGAGACACGTCACACAATTGATTAACAACTTGTTCATGTTCTAACCAAACGCAGCCAGGCGGGTTTCAACTAACTTCGAGGCATGCGAGTTGACACAAACTTTTTCTGCACAGTTCCTATGCCCGATGCTGGTGACAACAACATCTCGCCTACAGAGCGACGCTACGGCAATGACGATGTCATTGAGTGTTACCGCAACCTTGTCGAATGGGCCAGAACTGCAGACACACTCGGATACGACACAATGTGGCTCACCGAGCATCACTTCCAGTTTGAAGGTTATGAGGTGCTGCCAAACCTCATCATGTTTGGCCAACATCTTGCGATGCAGACAAAAAATCTTCGACTCGGACAAATGTTTAATGTTGTACCGCAGTGGCATCCACTTCGCCTCGCAGAAGATTTCGCACTAGCGGACATCATCACCGGAGGTCGAATGGAATTCGGTGTTGGTCGAGGAACAGTGCCTCGAGAGGCGTGGAGTTTGGGAACCGTTGTCGCATCTGGTGACAACGCGATGTCCGCCGAACACGACAAAAAGAACCGAGCGATTTTTGAGGAGTCAATGGAGGTCATTAAACGGGCTTGGACAAACGAACGCTTCAGTTATCGCGGCAACGAGTTTGTATTTCCTCCCGATGAAATTCCCGACAGAGGCTCATACGTTGATGACCTCACACTGATCCCACGGCCCACTCGCAAGGTGGACATTTATCAGCCAGTTACCTCCCCAGAGACATTGGAATACGTTCCACGGGCAGGACACAAAGCCGTGTACTGGTTACAGAATACTGATAGCCAAAAACAGAAGTGGGATCACTACGCACAAATAAGAGAAGAAATGGGCACACCAGTTGGTCCGGGAGAGGACAGGACTTTAGTTCTCAATATTCACATTGGTCGAACCTATGAAGACGCACTAAAGCGTGGACGTCCCGGTCACGACGAGTTCTGTCGTTTTCTCTCACCGTATGGACGCTTCAATAGTTACCGAAACCCAGACGGAAGCAAAGTACCTTTCGATTTTTGTCCAACACTTGAAGACTCCATTCAACAGAAAATTCAAGCGGTGGGCTCCATCGATGATGTCGTCGACATCGTTGGTTTTTGGAAGGATCTGCTTGATCTCAAGAATTTATGCATTTTCTTCGACTACCCAGGAATCAGCCAAGGCGAGATGAACGAACAACTACATCTTTTTGCAGAAGAAGTACTTCCAAAGCTTGGCGAAACAATGGAGCGTCGTCCCTTGCCCCAGTTGCAACCTTTGGTGTGAAGTGGCTCAATCGCTTTGTCTTTCTCAAGCCACACTTACCGATGGCACAGTTTGTGATGTTGTGATTTCTGACGGGTTGATCTCTCGCATCAATCCTTGCGGAGTCAGCCAACAAGCCGATGAGACAATCGATCTCAGCAAGCACATCCTGTCTGTCGGTTTAGTGGAACCTCATGCTCATCTTGACAAAGCTTTCCTCGCAGACAGAATCAAAAATCCAACTGGAGACCTCTCTGGAGCAATCAATGGCTTGGAAGAGGTTCGCAACACTCTTACGTATGAGGACATCCTTGAACGGTCAGTCCGAGCCCTGACACTTCTGTCTCGTAATGGTGTGACGAGCGTACGGACGCACGCAGATACCACCCGCGAAGGTGGTCTTACTTCCGTACTTGCGTTATTAGAAGCAAAAAGACAATGTGCTCATTTCATCAACGTCCAAGTGGCAATGCTGCTTCAGTGGCCTATCACGGGAATTGAGGGCGCAGACATTAGGGCTATTGCCAAGGACGCAGTGCAGGCAGGAGTGGATGTTGTAGGAGCATGTCCGCATCTTGACGCTGATCCCCAGGCAGCAATTGAATGGATGCTTGAGCTGGCTATGCAAAGCGGTCTGCCCCTCGATCTACATGCCGATGAGAATCTGAGAACAGATTCATCTGATCTTGAAACCCTGGCAGACATGGTGTTGTCACAAGGAATCTCCCTACACGCAAATGCAAGCCACTGTGTTTCTTTGTCCACCCGGTCAATTGCCGATATTGAACGTATCTCTCAGAAAGCGGCTGTAGCTGGCATCAGTGTGACCGTACTTCCCCACACCAATTTGTACCTGCAAGGTCGCGAGCACGTCTCAAATATCCCCCGTGCCATTGCCCCCATCAGCACGCTTCGTAAACACGGGGTGATTGTTGCCGCAGGTGCAGACAACCTTCAAGATCCCTTCAATGTTGTGGGTCGAGGGGACCCTATGGAAACAGCATCTCTCCTCGTGATGGCATCACATCAATCTGTTCACGATGCATTCAAACTCGTCAGCGAACACGCATCACACGTTGTCCACAGGCAGAGTCAATCAATTGCAGTTGGTCAGCCTGCAAATCTTGTCGCTATACCTGCGACTACAGTTCGAGAGTCCATTGCAATGGGGCCCCCCGACAGAATTGTCGTATATGGCGGCGTTGTGATGACCGAAGAAAAACGAAACAGAAAGTAAACACTTTGGTATCACGCTGAACACAAAGTTCCTTTAAATTGTGTTCGTGCGCGGTGCTCAAGTGATTGATGTTCAGACAGGATCATTCATGAGTGAATCAGTTAACGCCCTTCTTGATTTTGAAAACGTGGGAATGACTTTTCCCGATGGAACAAAAGCACTACAGAACATCTCCTTTTCCGTTAATGCAGGAGAATTTGTCACCGTCGTCGGACCATCCGGGTGTGGCAAATCCACCCTTCTTCGCATTGCGTCCCACTTAGAGCAGAACACCTCTGGTAACTGCCGTGTAGATAGAGACAGCATTGGCTATGTCTTCCAAGACGCGACCCTGATGCCATGGCGCACTATCAGACGCAATGTGGAACTCATTGCAGAACTTCACAAGCTTCCAAAAGAAGAACGCAGAGAACGTGCTCAAGCCGCCATCGACTTAGTCGGTCTGAATGGCTTTGAAGACAAATATCCACGTCAATTGTCTGGCGGCATGAAAATGCGTGCATCTCTTGCAAGATCATTGGTGATGCAGCCCAAAGTCTTTTTGTTTGATGAGCCATTTGGTGCACTTGATGAAATAACAAGAGAGCGTCTTAACGATGAACTTCTCAGCTTGTTCCAACATGAGGGCTTTGCCGGCCTGTTTATCACCCACTCCATTGCTGAGGCTGTATATATGTCCACCAAAGTTTTGGTGATGTCAGCTCGACCAGGAGAAATCATCGCTTCCTTCGATGTGCCGTTTTCGTATCCAAGAAGCCACGATCTCAGATACGAACCTGAATTTGCAGAGCTCTGTGGTCACATCTCTCATGCCCTCCGAGGAGCTCACCAATGAGTAATTCAGAGAACACCGCTATATCTCATGAACTTGTTCACGAGAAGAAGGATCGAATTTCACTGTCTGATTACATCGGACCAGCAATTGTCTTCGTTCTTTTCATTGGAGTTTGGTATCTGTTGTCGAAAGTTATTCTTCCCCAACAGAAGCGATTTCTTTTACCCACTCCAGACAAAGTGCTCACAGATGGATTTTTTGTCTGGAGAACTGGCGAGAGAAGAGGACTTCAGCCCATCCTGTTGTCTCTGTGGTCCTCGGCAAAGGTGGCTCTCATAGGCCTTGCGATCACCATTGTTGTTGGCATGGGACTAGCAGTTCTTATGAGCAGCAGGCGTTGGCTTGAGCGAGCAACCTGGCCCTATTTGGTGGCAATTCAAAGTGCCCCCATTCTTGCTCTCACTCCCCTTATCAGGGCTCTTGTAGAGGGCACGCAGACTCAACGACTTTTGGTTGTAGTTCTGATTGCAATCTTTCCCATTGTGAGCAACACATTGTTTGGATTGCTATCGGCAGAGAAGAGTCAACATGAACTTTTCACGCTGCAACGCGCATCCCGATGGACACGTTTAGTGAAACTTCAGTTTCCTGCTGCCTTGCCAAACATCTTTGTTGGTCTTCGGATTTCAGCTGGCCTAGCCGTTATTGGCGCCGTAGTGGGCGACTTCTACTTCCGTCAAGGCGGAGTGGTTGGCATTGGCGCACAGATAGATGTTTACCGTTCTCGTTTGTGGGGAGCAGAACTCATAACAGCGATCATCCTCGCAAGCGCATTAGGTCTGGTGGTGTTTCTTTTGTTCGGCTTGTTGTCAAAGGCAGCAATCGGCAAATGGCACATCACCAACAGGGGTCACTGATCCCACTACCACCACCAAAACAACCAGGAGAATCAACACATGAAGATCAGACCACTTCTCGGAGTTGCTTTCGCTGCAACCCTCACGCTTGCAGCGTGTGGCGGCAGCGATTCAGCCTCCGATACAACAATGGCAACAGCAGCAGAAGGCGTTGACCTTGCGGCAGCAGGTTGCCCAGCAACTGTCACTATTCAAACCGACTGGAACCCAGAGGCTGAACACGGCAACTTGTACAACCTGATTGGACCGGGATACACCGTAGACACCGCCAAATTGGCAGTGACCGGAGACCTCATGGCCAGTGGCAAGACAACCGGCGTAAAGGTTCAAATTCGCGCAGGCGGACCAGCAATTGGATATGAGCAAGTAACTGCTCAGTTGTACAAGGACCCTGAGATTCTTCTTGGTTTCACCAGCACTGACGAACAAGTGAGCCACACCGTTGACAAGCCAACAATTGCTGTTGTGGCTCCGTTCAACATCAACCCACAAATCATCATGTGGGATCCAAACACATATCCAGAAGTTAAGACCATTGCAGACCTCAAAAAGCCCGGTGTAAAAGTGCGCTTCTTTGATGGCGCTGCATACATGGACTACCTAATTGCAAGTGGACAGCTCGATAAGAAGCAGACCGATGGCACCTACGATGGAACACCCGCTTCATTTATTGCCGCAGGTGGAAAAGATGCTCAACAAGGATTCGGTACTTCAGAGCCATATGCATATAAGAACCTCTTCAAGGACTGGGCAAAAGAGATTTCTTACCAGTACCTCCATGATGCAGGTTGGACCGCATACGCCCAGTCTCTTGGTGGAACACCAGAGAACATCGCTAAGTACGACTCTTGCTTAAAGGAATTAGTACCAGTTATTCAACAGGCAACCGTTGACTACATCGCATCACCAGATACCGCAAACGCGATCATCTTGGATGCTGTAGAGCAGTACAACAATGGTTGGACATACGATGCCGGACAAGCAACAGCCGCAGTTGCAAAGATGCAGGCTGACAAGCTTGTGGCAAACAGTCCAGATGGAACACTCGGATCGTTCGATCTTGATCGCGTAACCAAATTCATCGCAACTGCCACACCTGTTTACGAAGCAACTGGTGCAGAAGTAAAAGAAGGGCTAGTTGCTGAAGATGGAGTAACAAACAACTACCTCGATCCAAGCATCAAGCTCGGCTAAGAACAACTAAGGAAAGGAGGGGTCGAAAGACCCCTCCTTTTTTATGGATCTCATTCAGTCAAGAAGTTTCATCGACCAAAGTCAAACCGACTGATCTCACGTAGCGCTCCGGTCAGTCCTTCAACTGCAGACGTAAACATTGAGGCACCCAATTCACTGGTTGCGCCGGTGGGGTCGCCAATATGGCCCTCGGGGAAGAAATCGTTTGAAAGCCAGCCAAACGACACTCTCCCACCGAATCGAACATGTTCGTTGTTCGACAGACCTTCGGGAACGCGCCTTATTGCTTTCGACATTTCGACTAACTCGGGTCGCAGATGCAACATCACTGACGTCTCATCCAGCCCACCATGAACACCCATTCCAAGTTCATTGGCTCCTGAACTGCCCCCTTGATCAGCAGGCATATGGGGATGTGCCAGAAATGTTTGTAAACCGTGTTTCAATCTGACTTCTCTATTCATCATGGACATCAGGGCGCTATTTCCACCATGCCCATTGACAAATACGAGTTTTTTGGCCGACGTCATTGCAACACAGCGGGCAATATCGTCTATCACCGACATCAATGTTTGCGCCGATAACCAAAAAGTTCCCGCCGACCAGGCATGTTCATTCGATTTGGTGAAGGGAAGAGTGGGTAACAACCAAGCGTTCAATTCCTCCCCAATTTTCTCTACAGCGGAATGACTCACTGCTTCTGCCACCACAAAGTCGGTGTTAATGGGTAGATGAGGACCATGTTGCTCTATAGCGCCTAACGGCAACACAACGATTGACTCTGCAGATAATGCATCAGGAATTTCAGGAGCTCGTAAATCAGCAAGGAATCGAGACGATGACATACATCAAACCTACTCCAGTGGTTGAATAGACATGTGGTGAAGAGAACCAGTAGCGCTGATTTTGATGCGATAGTTATCGGAGCTGGTCACAACGGATTACTCACCGCGGCCTATTTGGCCAAAGCCGGACTCACCACTCTTCTTATTGAGGCGCGCTCAGAAGTAGGTGGAACCGCCGCGAGTGAGTATTTTGCGGGGGCACGCGTCAACATTTGTAATTGCGACCACCTAACCGTGCGCACCACTCCAGTGATAGAAGAACTCCAACTTTCTACATACGGACTTGAATACATCAATATTGAGCCACCTCAATTGAATGGAGACTGGAACACAGGAAAACTCTGGCCACTCTGGAACAGTGTTGAGCAGACTCTCGATGACTTGTCTCACATTCACCCTGAATCCGTAAATGGATATCGGCGCTACGCGCGTACCGCAGTTCCCGTAGCCAAACTGATTATTGAAGCTGCATCTCACCCACCTACTAGAGGATCACTGATGGCAGATGTGATCAGACGCGGTGGACGTGGAGTTACCACCATGCTCAAGATGAGTCGGATGTCTGCTGCTGATGTCATGCGTCAATTTTTTGATAACGAAGCAATCATTGGGCCGGCCATGGTGGAAGGACCAGTTGTGTGGGGCCTCTCCCCAGAGACTCCTGGCACCGGACTAGGCGCTGTTGCTTTCGCGATGCGACACCTTGCACATGTGGGACGACCAAAAGGTGGAAGTGGCATGCTCACTGAAAGCATCAAACAAAGCTTCCTGCACTCAGGTGGGCTTCTGCGAACCGGCACAAGAGCCGTTGGCATCGTATGTGAAGGTAGCCATGTACGCGCTGTACAAACGAGCGATGGCGCAACTGTGACTGCGCGGGTTGTGGTGAGCGCTTGTGACCCACACAAAACATTTTTACAGTGGCTCAAAAACCCGCCAGCAAAGGCTCAATCACTCATCCATCGATGGAGAAATACCCCTACTGCTGAAGGATACGAATCAAAGATTGATGCCCTGACCACCGAAGCACCTGTGTACAAGGCACTTGAAGGGTCGCCGTTAGAGCACATTGCCTACGGCGCAACAACAATTGTGAGCCCATCTCTTGCCGAACTTCACCGTGGATCACAGCTCATGCGAGAGGGGCGCACGATGCCACGGATGGCAATGCTTGCAAACTCCCCTTCTGTCACAGATTCAACGCTGGCTCCAACCGGCAAACATGTTTTGAGTCTGGAGACTATTTATACGCCATATACATTCCAGGAGGGCTGGGAATCATTGCAAGAACCAGAACGATGGCTTCGACAATACGGCGAACTGGTCCAACCGACCTTTCTCGACAGTATTGAACAATGGCGCGTAATGACTCCAGACAAATATGAGACAGAGTTCCATCTCCCCAATGGTCATGCCACAAGTTTTGCGGGCGGTCCCTTAGCGGCATTTTTGGGCAAGCAACCCGAACTCACCAGATATCACACACCCATCAAAGGTTTATACCTCACTGGGGCAGCAACATTTCCCGGCGCCGGTGTCTGGGGTGCGAGTGGACGCAATACAGCGCTCGCCATTCTTAACGAATGGAAATAGTTAAGCGTCCTTTACTAATCCTTCGCGCTTGACTACAGGATCTTTGTCGCTCCATGGGAAGTTGATCCACAGATCTGTTTTTTTCCACACATAGTCACACTGAACAACGGAATGTGACTTCTCATAGAGAACAGCAGACCGAACTTCCTTCACACGACCACGGAAGAAATCCTCAACAATTTTCAAAGTGTGCCCAGTGTCGGCAACATCATCGACAATTAGAACCCGAGCGAATCGAAGTTCCACAAGGTCTGGAACTGGTGGAAGAATCATTGGTACTGGAAGGCGCTCGTCAACGCCGGTATAAAACTCAACGTTCATCGTGTACAAGTTTTTTACCGCGAGCGCATAACCCAATGCCCCGGCCGCCAGAAGGCCGCCACGAGCGATCGCCAAAATAATGTCTGGTTCATAATCCGACTCTGCAACTTGAGTTGCAAGTTCGCGACTTGCTTCGCCGAATATTTCCCATGACATGATTTCGCGTTCGCTCACGTCATAAAACTAGTCTCCCAACGCTGTTCTTTGGAATTCCGACAATGAACGAAATGTAAAAATTCACGCCTGGTAGCGAGGAGGCCGCCCTTCAGATTTCGCACGACGTGTCTCCTGATAGTCATCAGAAAAAGAGGCCATGATCTGCTGACGATTTTCCATGTCGATAGCTGCCTGCATTCCAGGGATCTCAAGAGCAGACCACATACCCTCTTTGGTTAAGGCAACACCTAGTGGCGTATTGAGCATGATTTCACCTGCCTTGGCATACGCAGCATCAAGCAGAGTGTCCCCTGGCAACACCTCGGTCACGAGTCCTATTCGATATGCCTCATCTGCATCAAAGAGACGCCCTGTCAGCATCAATTCCTGTGCTCTTGCTGCACCCACGAGACGGGG
>JALRGJ010000026.1:11720-11989 GCA_023253435.1 Ilumatobacteraceae bacterium
CGATTCTGATAAACGCAGCATTGAATTTGGCGGTGGTGGCAGCTAAACGCACATCCGACCCCAAAACAAGAGCGAAGCCACCCCCTGCGGCAGGCCCATTCACCGCAGAAATGATTGGCTGGGGCAAAGATCGCATTTTGGGAATCAACGATGCGATGTGCTTTTGAACCGCAAGCCCCTTCTCCACAGACCCTTTCCATTCAAAACCCGGAGCATGCCCGTAACCACCCAGATCAAGACCGGCACAAAAACCACGACCTGCCCCAGTA
>JALRGJ010000261.1 GCA_023253435.1 Ilumatobacteraceae bacterium
CTCGGTGGTCAGGATCGACGCCGGGACGGCGGCGGCGACCAGCGATTCGAGGCTGTCGTGGCCCAACTCGGCGAGCATTCGCTCGATGTCGGCGCCGCGAGGGCCGAAGTGTCGGTCGGAGAAGGGGGTGTGGGGGAGGGACTGCTCGTTGGACACGTTCGGCTCCATCGGGGCGCGTGGGTGGGCGGGGACGCCCCCCGCTGTGATGGAACCTGAGAGTTTCGCGACCGGAACCTCGTCGTCCCGTTCGCTTTCCCCGTCGGTGAGCCCTGCGGCGCAGGGCTGCTCTCCAGCGTGTCCTGACCCGCCCGGTACAGGGGCCTGAGAGATTCCGGGGCGGTTGCTCCTTCGGCGGCCGACGAGGTCGACTCTCTCCCGGGCGGGGTGCGGTTCGATTGTGCCCGCAGACTACCGCGGCACCGGACCCCGGCCGGTCGGATGCGCTGCGGGTCAGTCGAGCAGGTCCGGTTCCTCGGCCACGATCCAGTTCCACAGCGGCGAGAAGTTCGCCATGCCGGCGATCTCGCCGCCGACCTGGTCGGCGGTCACGCTGGCGTTCGCCTCGTCGATCGGCACGGGGTCGCCTGCGGCCATCGCCAGGAGCTGCGCCTGACAGGTGCGCTCGGCGGTGATGAACCACCAGGCGGCGGCGTCGACCGATTCGCCCACGGTCAGCAGACCGTGGTTGCGCAGGATG
>JALRGJ010000262.1 GCA_023253435.1 Ilumatobacteraceae bacterium
GCGATCATGTCGCGCTTGTCAGCAACATCATCGCTGGCCGATCTTGCTGATTGTGATCTCGTCATCGAATCTGTTGTTGAAGATCTTGATGTGAAGAAACAACTCTTTGGTGAGCTCGACAAGATCGTGAAGCCATCTGCGATTCTCGCAACAAATACAAGCACCCTGCCTGTTGTTGAAATGGCAATGTCCACATCGCGCCCCGACAAAGTGTGCGGAATTCACTTCTTCAACCCAGCACCTGCGATGCCACTTGTTGAAGTGGTTCGCCCCATCACAGCGTCGGATGACACCATCACGGCCGCTCACGCTTTTGTTGACCAGTGCGGTAAGAACGGCGTGGCAGTAAAAGACCGCGCTGGCTTTATTGTGAACGCGCTGTTGTTCCCATACTTGAATAACGCAATTCGCATTTGGGAAACCGGGACTGCATCGATGGAAGATATCGACACCGCAATGAAGGGTGGTTGCAACTTCCCGATGGGACCATTCGCTCTGCTCGACCTCGTTGGTCTCGACACATCCCTGTCGATTCTTGACGCGCTCTACAAAGAGTTTGCTGATCCAAACTACGCAGCGGTTCCCACACTGCGTCGTTTGGTTGCTGCAGGAAAACTCGGACGCAAGTCTGGCGAAGGTTTCTACAACTACGCGAAGTAAATGTCGTTCTTCGACAGAACAGATTGGTCG
>JALRGJ010000263.1 GCA_023253435.1 Ilumatobacteraceae bacterium
GACATCGCCGACGCGTTGGTCCGCCAGCTCCTCGTCGGGTCGGGTCGCTTGCTTCAGCAAACGGGTGAGGCTCCTGAAGCGTTGCGGGCCAAGGTGACCTCGCCGAACGGCGTCACTGCTGCTGCCATCGAGGCCCTCGAGCGCGCGGGTCTGCGCTTGGCGATCACCCAGACCGTCGAGGCTGCGGTCCGACGGAGTCGGGAGATGGGAAAGTAATCGCTCGGTAGAGACTTGACGAACGGGTCGACCAGCGAGAAAGATACTCAAAAATATTTTGCGGAGAGGTTCGCACCTCGCGAAAATCTGCGTAAGGTATGTCCGAAGTCACGAACACCGGACGGGGTTTACCCCCCAACCGGGAGTCGCGCTCCACGGAGCGCGCCGTTTGGGCCGGTGCCGTCGGGGGGTTGGCACCGGCCCATTCGCTTTTCTGCCGTCGGTTTTCGCTCGTAGCGTGAGAGTCCACCATGACGCAGCGCTTCGACACCGTGTCGTTCCTCACGGACTACGGAACACGTGACGAGTTCGTCGGCATCGTCAAGTGCGTGATCGCCGACATCGCACCGCATGCGCGCGTGATCGACATCACCCACGAGGTTCCACCGTTCGACGTGCGTGCAGGATCGCTCGCACTCGCCCGTGCGGTCTCCTACGTTCCACAGGGCGTCGTACTCGCCGTCGTCGA
>JALRGJ010000264.1 GCA_023253435.1 Ilumatobacteraceae bacterium
TTAAACTAATTATTCTTTGTCTACTTCTACTCTTTGTTGACACCTTAACTCTTGAGGAGAGTGAAGAATGGGAGTGGCCGGAACCCTCAATTTCATTCCATTTGGAAGAAGAGGTAAATACCAAACACGAGAAATTTCGTTCAGCTGTCATGATAGAATTTGATTAATGAGATTGTTTACACCTGTCCCCTAAAGAATCCGCCAATTTAGTTAAGTGAAATGGAAAAAGATGTGCGGTAGGTATTTCTTTGTCAATAATCCACACCCGTGTGTAATGATAGAACAAGAGTGAACCGTCTCAAGAGAGAGAGAGAGAGAGAGAGAGAGAGAGAGAGAGAGAGAGAGAGAGAGAGAAAAAGGAAAAAATTGTAGGTGACGTCTTAAGTTGCGTGCTCAAATGTTTTCTTGTTTATGTGGTAAAAAGACTCTAGTTAGCCTATTTTGTAATGTTGCAAAATTGCTGAAAACAATGTTTTTCTAATGTTCAATCATTAGATATTTATTTAAAGATCTTATGTCTTTTATCCGCGAGGAAAAGCCTGTGAATTGAGTACTTTTTGATAACAAATGTAAATTTTAATGCGACTACAGGTCGTTGGGTATTGTCTTATTCATATTTCTTGTGTCAATGATACTTTACCCCTATTCCCTCTGATGACCACACACCA
>JALRGJ010000265.1 GCA_023253435.1 Ilumatobacteraceae bacterium
AGGAGGACGATGATAGAAAATATGAGAATGGAGAGAAAGGGATGCAGAAAGACGGGCAAGTACCTGTTTTGGGAAGTACGTGTTCATGAGAAAAAAAGAAATGCAAGACGTACGGAAACTAATGGGTACAAGAGGGATAAACAGCCCCTAAATGCTCAAATACATATGCCAAGTTCATAAAATAGAGCACAAGGCACAATGTATGGAAGCATTCCCTTTACTTTTCTTTCTTCTTTCTCTAGCGCTCTCTCTCTCTCTTTCTCTCTCTCTCTCTCTCCTCTCTCTCTCTCTCTCTCTCTCTCTCTCTCTCTCTCTCTCTCTCTCTCTCTCTATCGCTCTCTGTGTACGTGTATGTGTGTGTCAACCTCTTCTCTATCCCTCAGTAAGTAAGAGTAAAGTAAGTAAAGTAAGTAGGTCACAGATGAGCTTATGAGATATGGGGGGACGGCACGGGCAGCTGGGAGTGCACTAAAAAAAGAGAAACCCAGTGGACAAATGGAAGAGCTTGTCAGGTGTGGGTGGCCCGGTGCCCGTGCTCCCCCTGACAAGTAAGGACGACATTTGTACGAGCACCAACCATATCTCATAAACTGAAGCTCAAAGACCTAGTAAGTAAGTAAGTAAGTAAGTAAGTAAGTAAGTAAGTAAGTAAGTAAGTAAGTAATAT
>JALRGJ010000266.1:0-301 GCA_023253435.1 Ilumatobacteraceae bacterium
GATGCCGGCCCCCACCACAGCGATGGCAAGAGAAAGCCAGGTGATCAGCCGCTGCCGGAAGATCGCGGCCAGCAGCAGGATCGGCACCAGCGGGTACATCGCGTAGCGCTGGTACCAGCAGAGCTTGCAGGGGATGAAGTTCGAGTACTCCGAGAAGAAGAGGCTCCCGGCCGTGGCCAGGAGCGCGATCACGAAGGCGATCCACAGCTCCGAGCCGCGCAGCCCGACCCTGAGCCAGTCGAAGGCCCGCCGGGAAGGCTTGAAGAAGAGCCCGGTCACGGCGAGGACGACCATCACCACC
>JALRGJ010000266.1:311-660 GCA_023253435.1 Ilumatobacteraceae bacterium
CAGGAACGCCTGACCGACGAGGGCGAAGGCGGAGACGATCTGGACTACGGGCTCGGTAAGCGGCTTCACGGGACCAGATGACGGTAGCCCACGAGCGGGAGCGACGGGACTCGAACCCGCGACCTCCGGCGTGACAGGCCGGCGCTCTAACCAACTGAGCTACGCCCCCGTGGCGCCGGGAGAGTATGACAACCGACCGCGGGTAACCTCTGCCTCGTGTAGGAGACACCCGAGCCTTACGACGAGAACCCGCTGCGGCTGATCGTCCAGGACATCGCCGACGACCGGGCGGCGACCGTACCCTGGCCTCCCGGTCCGACGACTTTCAGCCTCGCGCGCACCCGCGAGT
>JALRGJ010000267.1 GCA_023253435.1 Ilumatobacteraceae bacterium
ACCGCACCGGCAAGGCCGCCAAGGTCCGCGAAAAGCGCGACTTCTGATCCGTTTCGCCCGGAGAGAATCCCACAGTGGGCACTGACGACCTCGAGGAATTCGAGGCCGAGCGAGAGCTCCAGTTGGCTCAGGAGTACCAAGACGTCTCGGGCATGTTCCGGTTCGCCGTCGAGACCGAACGGCGTTTCTACTTGGCCAACGAGGTCGACGTCACGGTCATCGGTGATCCCACCCGTCCGGTGATTCAGGTGGAGATGGTCGACGCATGGGTCTGGTACCGCAAGAGCCGATTCGTCCCGAAGGTGAAGGTCCTCAGTTTCAAGGACGTCAACGTGGAAGAACTTCCGCGGGACGTGATGACCGAACTCGGCTGACCACCTCCCCGCACCGCACGCGACTCGGCGCCTGGGGTGAGGACCGAGTCGCCCAGTGGTATCAGAACTCCGGTTACCAGATTCTCGATCGCAATTGGCGTCGTTCCGGATTGGGTGAGATCGACGTGATCGCCCGCCGAGGCGACGTGCTCGTGGTGTGCGAAGTGAAGACTCGCTCGACCGATCGGTACGGTTCGCCGGCACATGCCGTCACGCTCGCGAAACAGACCCGTCTGCGTCGCCTTGCGGTGGCGTGGATTCGTGAACACGGCGTGTCGGC
>JALRGJ010000268.1 GCA_023253435.1 Ilumatobacteraceae bacterium
CCTGGAGGGTGAGGACCCGGAGAAGGACATCTGGCTCTACATCAACTCACCGGGCGGTTCGGTGACCGCCGGCATGGCGATCTACGACACCATGCAGTTCGTCTCGCCGGACGTGGGCACGATCTGCATGGGCCTCGGTGCGTCGATGGGCCAGTTCCTCCTGTGCGCCGGCGCACCCGGCAAGCGCTATGCGCTGCCGCACGCCCGGATCATGATGCACCAGCCGTCGGCGGGGATGGCCGGACAGGCGTCGGACATCGCCATCCAGGCGGAGCAGCTCAAGTACATCAAGGACCTGCTGGCCGATCGCATCGCGACGCACACCGGTCAGACCAAGGAACAGATCAACACGGACTCCGACCGTGACCGCTGGTTCACCGCTGAGCAGGCCAAGGAGTACGGGATCATCGACCAGGTGATCGTCCGCCGCGGCGAGATGCGCTGATCGGGTGATGGGCCGGCTCAGGACAACCTGAAGCCGCACTGCTCCTCGGCCCACTGCGACACGACGGCGGCGTCGTCGGCGAGCGTGCCGAGTTGCTCCTGGAGTCGGGCGCGCTGTGATTCGACCGCCCCCGGGTCCTCGTCGGTGGCGCGCAGGAGCGCCACGATGCCGACGACCCCGTCGGCGAGCGCCTGCGTCGGT
>JALRGJ010000269.1 GCA_023253435.1 Ilumatobacteraceae bacterium
GAGAGATAGAGAGAGAGAGAGAGAGAGAGAGAGAGAGAGAGAGAGAGAGAGAGAGAGAGAGAGAGAGATATTCGTCTAGTCGCCACTCGTAGCTGGTCAGCCATTGAGTCCACTCCCCTAACCGACTTACATGTCACATGGGACTCGGCAGTTGGGGCGGGCGTGCGTTGTCGGGCATAGCCCTTACAAGAATATCATTGCCAACGGATCAGCACACAGGAGCGATACCCGAACTTAGGTACAAAGTGGCGCAAACTGTGCAAATACCACGGGGACAGGTAACAGGGCCGTTTTTGTTGTGACATACCCAGGTCACCACAGGACCCAGCACACCCCAACTGGGAGTGCAAAGTTTCCTGTGTGTGGAGTCTGCCAGTCACGCCGCCACCGCATCCATTGCACCACCCCGAGAGCGATATTTTGTACTAACGCGAACGAATGGATATGCCAAATAATCTCCTCCTTGGCACGGGAAAATGACACGGGTACTCATTTTCCACACCGGACGTAACACGATGGGTGCTTATTTACACAAACGATCGTGCGGCTTTCCGGGCCCCATTGGAGGGGAGAGAGAGAGAGAGAGAGAGAGAGAGAGAGAGAGAGAGAGAGAGAGAGAGAGAGAGAGAGAGAGAGAGAGAGAG
>JALRGJ010000270.1 GCA_023253435.1 Ilumatobacteraceae bacterium
AGGACGGAGTGGGCTGGCCCTCGATATCGCGGTCCATCGTCATCTCGAAGAGGATCGCCGCGATCACCTTGTCGCCGTTGAAGGCGGGGTTGGTGATGATGCGCGAGCGCATGGCGTGCACGAGATCGAACATCTCGGCGTCGCCGGAGTACGCCGACTCGTCGATGCCGTAGAGCTTCAGCGCCTTGGGGGTGCTGCCACCGCTCTGGTCGAGTGCTGCGATGAAGCCCTTGCCGGAGCCCATCTGGGCGCGCATGTCGTTGTTCATGTGGCGTACTCCCCTGCCGGTCCGATGGCCCGACCCTATCGGCAAGCGTTTGCAGACGGAAGGGGGACTCCGGTCAGGGCGATCGGGTCAGGTCGATGGCGCTGAGGGCATGTCCGGCAAGCCATCGCTGCGGCGCAGCCGCCAGACGGACGGCACGAGCAGCGCACCGAGGGTGGCCACGGCCGCCACGAGCGCGGCGATGAAGAAGGCCTCGGAAATGGGGATGAGCATGAGTAACGGCCCGGCAAGGGCGAGGCCGATCGGGCCGAACATCAACGAGCCGAAGGCGTCGTACGACGAGACCCGCGACAGGGATTCCGGGGGCACATTGCGCTGCAGGGCGGTGAACCACAGCACCTGGAAGAACTCGAT
>JALRGJ010000027.1 GCA_023253435.1 Ilumatobacteraceae bacterium
AGTCCGACCAACAGGCGCGAAATGCATTGCGCCCCATTCACTCATACGAACATGGTGATGCAGGATGTTCTATCAGTGGAGGCGCACGCGTCTCACGCAATCATCCGCAGGTTGCTCTGCGGGGATGGTACGTGTTCAGCGACTATTGCTCAGGAGAGTTGACAGGACTTCAACTGAACGGATTGAAACTCCTCGACACACACTCGCTGGTAGGTGGCCTAGGAAATGCAGTGTCTGTCGATCAGACGTCGAATGGCATTTTCGTGTCGAGTCTCGATGACAAGATCTACGAAATCTTGACATCGTGAGTTGAATGCACCGTCAGCGGTGTGACCCCATGAACATTCCGCGCAACGCTTGGTAATTCTCGATGCAGTGACCGGCCCCAAGCACCACAGCTTCAAGTGGTTGTGGAGACATTTTGACTGGTACTTCTGTCTCTCGTTCAATACGAGCAGCGAGGCCTCGCAGCATTCCGCCGCCTCCCACTAGATACATACCTCTCACAAGAAAATCCTGTGCCAGTTCTGGGGGAGCTTTTGCAAGACACCTCTTCACAGATTGCACCATTGCAGCAACCGGTTCATCGATAGCAAATCGAACTTCTTCTGCTGTTAAGCGCACGGTTTTTGGCAGACCTGTGACGAGATCTCGTCCTCGAATATCTGCGCTGCGATCTTGGGGCCCAGGTTCAGCAGAACCAATCTGAATTTTTATTTCCTCAGCAGTTCGTTCTCCGATGGCAACGCCATGCTCTCTTCGCACGTAGTTCTGAATTGCTGCGTCGATATCGAAACTGCCCACACGAACCGCCTCAAGCGCCACTACCCCACCGAGGCTGATCACCGCCGTTTCTGTGGTGCCACCACCAATGTCGATCACCATGTTTCCGACAGGCTCGTCAATGGGCAAATTGGCACCAATTGCTGCGGCCATTGGTTGCTCAATCAGTTGAGCATCTGATGCACCTGCACGACGAGTTGCATCTGTAACGGCACGACGTTCTACTTCTGTAATTGCTGAAGGAACACAAATAACAACCTTTGGGCGCGTGAAGCGAGAAACTCCTACACGTTGCAATAACAATCGAATCATTCGTTCGGTGATGTCGAAGTCTGTGATGGCTCCACCACGAAGAGGTCGTACTGCAACAATGTATGAAGGCGTGCGACCAATCATGTCCCAAGCATCATGACCAGTTGCCAGCACCTCACCTGATTGACGATTCACTGCAATCACTGAAGGTTCATTGAGAACAATTCCCCTTCCCTTCATGTACACAAGTGTGTTTGCTGTGCCAAGGTCAATTGCAAGGTCACGTGCCATTAACGCCCACGCCTTTCGTCATAGTTGTGATGCACTGAATTGCGACGCGACTCAGGTGAAAGAGCATTGATGTGTTTTTGGAACTGTGCAATTCCATCGTCTATCCGACTTTTACGATTATCGAGATACACGAGAACCAGCAAAGTTCCCCCTGACACACATGCCATAAAAGTAAAAAACTTAGTGATGAATGACATCGCAATCATGAGGAACTCTCCGAGACTTCATGAGGGGACACAATGTCGTGAGAACCAGTGCCCCACTCTGAGCCACCTTTCCAATTCTCTTTTTTCCAAATTGGTGCACTCTCTTTAAGAGCGTCAATAAGAAACCGAGCTGCTTCAAAGGCAATAGGGCGATGAGCGGACGAGACCGCAACCACTACAGAAGACTCCCCCAGAGCCACAACACCTGTGCGATGAACGATGGCCATGCGTCGAGCGTCGGGGAACTTCTTGCGGGCCTCTGCCGTGATCTTGTGAAACACCGGTACGACAACATCGTCGTAAGCCTCATAATCAAGGGACACCACATCTGTGCGCCCCTCTGCGTGATCTCTGACGGTCCCAGAGAAGAGAACCACAGCCCCGCAATCGGGTTGCACGGCCCATTCATAGATCTGGCCAATTGGGAGTTCAGACGAGGTCACCTCGCACCATTCATCTCCCTGGATAGCCATGTGTTCATCGTACCCCTAACTACTGGGGCAGAACCCGTGATGCCGACATCCGCACGTCGTGTGAGCCGATTACTGTTCTCTCTTTGTGAACGACCACCGGTGGCAACATCCCGCAGAGCACGCCGCCAAGTCGAATCCAGATCTCATTGTCACGGCTCCACCTATCTCCAAGCGACTCACAGCACTAACCGCAATGATGAGCATTCTTGCGTCAGTCATTGTTTTGATTATTGCAGTGCCAAAGGGAATTGAGGACTACAGAGAAGATGCTGAAGAATTCATACCAACTTCTGTGCCCGTGAAATCACAGACAATGTCTCGGTTCCTAGCAACTGCAAAAAGTTCACAAGGTCTGACGTCTGCTGTATCGGTAGGTAATGGTGTTTGGGTGCTTGCTTCCAATATGGTGTCTCCGGGGCAAGATGTCGTGGTCTCTACTGCTTCCGGATCTTCTTTTGTCATTCGGCAAGTTGCGTCGTTTCCTGAATCGGGAATCTCTGTCATGCACTGTGTCACTTCGTGTTCCTCAGAACACGAGATTGAAATCAAAAAATTGGCAGACCCGCGATCCATCACAAATCTCCATCAAATGCGAGTCGTGGATGCATTTTCTGAACAAGCAATGCAAATGTCGCCCAGTGTTGCAATGGTGGGCCAAACTCCAGACTCCCCTATTCACGTCAACGAAGCAATTAATGGCGTTGCAGTGGCTTTAAACTCAGCAAACAAAGTGGTGGGGATTGTGGTACGCAAAAACCACTCCAATTGGCTTCTAGGAAAAGAAAATCTTGAGGCCATTGTGAACTGGGTCAACAAGTACTAACTCGAGTACCAATGTGGCGTTGCGCCATCTAACCTGATCCCATGGCTGACGGCGATGACAACACCCCAAACCCCTTTGGTGGGTTGCCATTTTTTAATGACATGATGCGCGCCATGGCTCAACAAGGGCCACTCAATTGGGATCTTGCTCAACAATTTGCACAATTAGGAGCAGTCCAAGATTCTCCAGACCCAGAACCAACAAGTTCAGTGCGGCTGGAGTTCAATCAATTAGCCGAAATTGCGGGAATGCAAGTGCGGCTGTTTACCTCGCTTGAAACTGGCCCGCACGGAACACAGTCAGAGATCCTCACCACAACACGTGCTCGGTGGGCACACCGAACACTCACAGATCTACGCCCACTTTTCACAGATCTTGCAACGGCGCTTACATCAAGTCCACACACCGAACAATCAGAGGATCCGATGGCTGCAATGTTGGCCAACATCTCGTCAATGATGGCACCGGCGCTGATGGGGATGTCGATTGGATCAATGGTGGGTTCACTTGGATACCACGCACTGGGACAATATGAATTGCCTCTTGCGCGCCCTCACACCTCCGAGATTTTGGTGGTGTCATCATCAGTAGACACATTTGCTGCCGACTGGAGCATCGCGAAAGACGATATGCGAATGTGGGTGCTGATTCACGAACTTGCTTCCCATGCAATCCTTGCAACGCCAGCAATTGAGAAGGGTCTCACTTCGCTGGTTCGTCGCCACGTCACAGGTTTCAGACCAGATCCACAAGCATTGATGGAAAGTATTGGACACATTGATCCAAGTAACCCAGAAGCTATGGAAAGTATTCAGTCCATGTTCTCTGATCCCATGGTGTTGATGGGTGCAATCAGATCTCCAGAGCAAGAGAAGTTGGCACCATTGCTAGATGCCCACGTTGCGGCAATATCTGGCTACATAGATTTTGTTGTGGATTCCGTGTCGACAAAATTGCTGGGCAATAGTGCACCAATTGCCGAAGCTGTGAGACGTCGACGAGTGGAGGCTGGAGCCGATACACAATTGATTGAACGATTACTCGGTATCTCTATGACACGTGCGCAGCAGTTACGAGGAAGATCTTTCATTGAGGGAGTTGTTGAGCGTGAAGATGAAGTTGTATTGCAACAACTCTTAACCTCTCCACAAAACCTGCCCACACCTAATGAAGTGGATGCTCCTGGTTTGTGGCTCGCCCGCCTCGAGATTTCATAGTTACTCCACCTGCACGAACAAATAACAAAGCTCCAGCTAGAGCGCCCACCGTTACAAACACAAAGCCCATCCGGCTAGACAGATTCAATGCGATGGGAATGAGCCCACCAACCACCCAAGCCAGCTGATTATGAGTCTCGAATCGTGCAAACGCTCTACCCCTGTTTGCATCGGGAGCATCACTTTGCACAATCGATTCAAAGGCCAGGCGACCAATTGCAGCAGAGGCATTAACAATTGCGGCAAGAACAATTCCCCCAACAATTCGGTTGTACCACACAGCAAAAATCCCAGCGGACACAATTGCAATTAATGCCGAAAACAGCATGATGGGTTCTCGCATTTTTTTTCGGATCTGTGGTCCAACAAAGTTTGCGCCAAGTGTTGCAAGTCCGGCAATCGCAATTGCAACTCCAAACCACGCAGTACCTGCATCTTCACTACGTAACCAAAACGCCAGATGAAAGAACATGAAGCCAACAATTCCACGCAGAAATCGCATGGAATTTGCAGCGGTGACGACTGTTCGCGAGTGAAGCTCGGTTGTTTCCAACTCTTGAGGTTTTTCCGTTGCAATGGCAATTTTTGGGAGTCTGTACGCATTCAGTGTTGCTCCAAGAAAAGCAACCCCTCCCATAATCAGTGCTGCGCGAGTATCTATTTTTTGCAGGAGGAGTGCAGGCGTAGCAACGATGAAGCCAGTGATTCCTGCAAGCCGACCAAGTTTGCTGTTGGCTTCCACTAATTCATCGAGGTGAGACACAGTGGTAGGTACAAGAGCCGATTTAGCAATTGCATACGTCTTTCCCAGAATCAATGCGGAAAATGCAAGTGGAAATAAACGCCAAGAGTCCAGCTCAAAAGCCATTCCTACCAACACAAGTGCGCGCAGCACTCCCACCACCATCACCACCATTCTCTGACCGCCGCGAATGCGATCAATAAATGGAGCGATAACGGGAGAGATCACAGCAAATGGGGCGATACTCACGAGAAGGAACAAAATAACTTTGGGTCGTGCATCGCTGGGCGACACATTGAGAAACATGGAATCCGCCAGTGCCACTGCCATGGCAGTTTCCCCAGCAACCATCAAGGTATGGGCTCGTGCGAGGCGTTCAAAAGGTGTTGGCGCAGGGAGCCCAAAATTTTCGGTTCCGTTTTTCCCTGTGCGATTCACAGGGCGATACTACGCCGAACGTTGTTTGTCGTACTTGTACCCCAAACCACGGATGGTGATGATGCGTGTGGGGTTTGAAGGATCTTCTTCAATTTTTGAGCGCAACCTCTTTATATGCACATCGAGAGTTTTGGTGTCACCCACATAGTCACTACCCCAGACTCGATCAATGAGTGTTTCACGAGGCAATACACGACCTGCGTTGGCTAACAAAATGTGTAGTACTTCAAACTCTTTCAGTGGAAGAGTTTGAACTTCTCCACGAACAGTTACTTCATGTTGCTCAGGGTCTAGAGCAACATCTCCCACAGAAATTATGGAACCGGAGATCTCTCCACCGCGTGACGTGGGGGCTCTTCGCATAACTGCTCGCATACGAGCTGTGAGTTCACGCAATCTGTATGGCTTGGTGACGTAATCATCTGCTCCCACTTCAAGACCCACCACCGTGTCAATCTCTGCACCTTTGGCAGTCACCATGATGATGGGAGTGAGTGTCTTTTTGCGCAACTGCCTACATACATCTATGCCAGACATCTTGGGCAACATCACATCGAGCAAGATCACATCCGGCTGGACAAGTTCAAACATGTCGAGGGCCTGTAGACCATCACGGGCGACTTCTACTCGAAAGCCTTCTCGTTTGAGACCAATCTTGAGCGCCTCAACAAATGACTCTTCGTCTTCAACAACGAGAACTGTGGGAAGGTTCACCATTCTTTTTTACCCCAAAAACTTTGGGATCGTGAGGGTAAAAGTTGATCCTTCACCTTCTGTTGACCTGACGTTCACTTCTCCTCCGTGGTTATTGAGCACGTGGCGCACAATGGCGAGGCCCAAGCCAGTGCCACCGGTATCACGACTGCGCGCTTGATCGACGCGATAAAAGCGCTCAAATACCCTGTCGAGATGTTCAGCAGAAATTCCGATTCCTTCATCGATGACTTCAATCGTGGCGTTTTCAGGGTCCGATGTAACCCTGACGATCACGGTGTCACCCTTCTCGCTGTACTTCACAGCATTCTCAACAAGATTGGAGATAGCTGATACCAGTTGTCTGTCGTCCCCACGAAGCGAAATATCTGAGTCCACAAATTCAGTTTTGATGTTGACTCCGTTGCGGTCTGCTCGTGGCTGCGCCCGAGCAACAGCCTCGTTAACCAGAGACACAATACCCATCACTACATAACGTTCGCTGCCACGAAATTCAATGCTGGCCAGTTCTAAAAGGTCATCAATGATGTGAGATACACGGTGTGACTCCAACACCATTCGCCTGGCTAATGGGACCAGATCTGGATTTCCACCCTCTTCTTCAGATTCAGCGGCAATAGTTTCTGCCAATACAGAGAGCGCTCCCACTGGAGTCTTGAGTTCATGACTGATGTTTGCAACAAAATCCGTACGGACTTTGTCTGTCAGGAATTGTTCAGTGATGTCTTCCATGACAATGATTGCTCCACCATTGATCATGGGAAGGGCTTTTACTTCAAGAGTTCTGGGTGGTGCACCATCAACCGTTACCTGTTGCGCATCACTTCTTCCGCGTAATGCACTCTGACCCATTTGCTGAAGCACTTTTTCAATGCTTTCGCCATCAGTTTGAGCATCGGCTTGATTATGAGCTGCTCGGTTTCGCCACCACTCTTTGCCATTGTCATCCACGACAATGACTCCCATAGGAAGAGCATTGAGCGCAGTTCTCAAAAATGCCAATGAGAGATGAGTATTCCCATTCTCACTTGACGCCGACACCACCCCAGTGACTCGTGGACGTCGGCGAAAAATCATGACCTATCGCTTCTTTGGTCGACTAGTTCTGCCTCGATGGTCCGCCCACGAGGCAAGTGCAAGCACAAAGTAAGTGACGGACAAAAGAAGCCCAACCGTGCGGAACTTCTCTGGGCAAGGCCATAGAAGAATGAGGCACAAAATGCCGAAGATGAAAAAGACATTGGCCCTTCGGTCTGAAAAAACTGCACTCATGACAAAGCCGCCACAACGTAATAAGACAATGCCGCCACGATTGCAGCGCCGGGAATTGTAAAGATCCACGCCCAAACGACTTTGCTTGCGACCCCCCAACGAACGGCGGAGAGTCGTTGCGTTGACCCAACACCCACAATCGCACCGGTAATCGTGTGAGTAGTGGAAACAGGAATGCCCTTTGCCGATGCAAAGAACAAAGTGACAGCAGCTGCTGTTTCTGCTGCAAAACCACCCATTGGTTGCAACCTGGTGAGTTTGTTGCCCATTGTTTTCACAATTTTCCAACCACCAAACATCGTTCCTAAGCCAATGGCGGTATGGGCAGACAACACCACCCACATAGGAATTTCAGAGTCAGGATCTGTGATCTTCCCTGAACCAAGGAGGAGGGCAAAAATCAAACCCATGGTTTTTTGAGCATCATTTGCTCCATGGCCCAAGCTGAATGCCGCAGCGGATACAAGTTGCAATTTACGAAAGATTCGGTTTGTCAATTTCACATTTGTGTATTTATGAAACAGCCACATCACAAGAATGAACAACAGCAAACCGAGTGCCAGTCCAACAAGTGGTGAGTAAATGATGAACGTTCCTACTTTGCGAAGACCATCAATCTTCACAACGTGTCCACCGCCCTTAGCAATACCGGCCCCAATCATTCCGCCAATCAACGCGTGTGATGAAGAACTGGGCAAACCCATCCATGCAGTGAGCACGTTCCAGAAAATTGCCCCCATTAACGCTGCAAAAATTACGCCAATGGTGACAAAAGGCTTATCTGTTGGGCCTAGATCCAAGATGTCCTTGGCAATGAACTTGGCTACGTGAGTACCTAGCACAGCAAATGCAATGAAGTTCCAGAACGCTGCCCACAACACCGCCTTGAACGGTGTGAGCACTCGCGTTGCCACGACGGTGGCTATTGAGTTTGCGGCGTCATGAAACCCGTTCACGAAGTCAAAGATCAGGGCAATCCCAATCACTACATAGAGAAGGAATTCAGTCATTTGAATTATGCGTGCTTTACTGCAATTGAACCAATGACATCGGATGCTTTTTCTACAGCATCAATTGCCTTCTCAATTGCCTCCACAATGTCTTTCCAGCGCAAAATGTCGAGCGCATCGTGACGACCAGAGAACAATTCACTCGTCACACGACGGAAAACTCGGTCTGAAGAACTTTCAAGTCTGTCAATTGTTTCTAACTGCTCACTCAGATTGTCGAAAGTGGCAAGGCTGCGAACAAGATCACAGTTTGCCAGCGTGATTTGAGTGAGGAGATCGGCTAATTCAAATACGCCAGGTAAGTCACCAGTTACACGGTGCAACAACACGAGGTCTGCAGCGGCAAAAATTTCATCGGTGACATCGTCCAAACTGGTAGCCAACAGTGCAATGTCTTCTCTATCAAATGGGGTCACAAGGGACCTGTCGAGACGACGACCAATCTCACGCACCACGTCATCTGCTTGACGCTCCGCCGCCATGATTCCGTCAATCTCAGATTCTGTGGGGGGCACGGAATGCAAGATGCCCACAAGACGCTTGGCGCAGTCGTGGCCAATATCTGCGGCCTGTTCGAACAGAGGGAAAAAGCCCTCGTCGCGTGGAATGAGTCGAAACGCCATGGTGCCTCCTGCAAATGGGTCTCCCCATGTTTAGCAATCAATTCACCTAATTGGAAAACGCAAAGTGAACACAAGATGAACTGGTGCCAGATCACTGCTCACAACAGCCATGCATCAGCCCCCGTGGAGCTACGCGATGAAATCAGTACTCGTAATCGGGGTCGCCCATGTCCCACTCAAGGGAAATGAGCTCACGCTCGGCATCACGAACGATGCGAGCCATGTTGCGTCGGAATTGTGGATCATCACGAGGCAACAACACAAGACGTGCCAGCACACGAGACCGGAACTCTTCTACGAGGTTTTGATCACCATGGGTGCAATACACCTCCCAATGAGGCGAAATGGCGCCAAGAAACACAATGCGTGCATGAGCTTTAGGAGCTTCGTGAACTTGCGTATCTGACATTGCGCCTCCCGGCAAAGATATGTGTAGTGAACACATAAGTATGTGCGAACCTGCAGAAGCCTATCGGGCAATATCCACAGCAATGGAAATGCGAAAACTTCGCATTTTTCTCTGATTTTGCAGCACTTTTTCTGTGGATAACTGAATTTTTAACAAACCTTTACTCTCCCTGCACCACATCAGAGCTGTTCTCATGTTTGACTGTTCTTGCGGAACTTTCCGTCATGACTCGGCGTCAAAAAGACACCGACCGAGAGTGGTCATAAAAGATCACGGCGAGGAGAGCCATGAACCTCAAACTAAATGTCACCCAAGTACCTGCCAAACAGGTTCCCTTCGATGATTCACCAACGGCATGGATGGCCGAGGGCAATTGCCGCAACTATCCCCCTGCCACTTTCTTTCCGTCTGACGGAGTGGGAGTAGATAGGGCCCGGGCAATCTGCAAAGGATGCCCCGTAAGCGACACATGCTTGGAATACGCACTCACCGAGCGCATTGAACACGGTGTGTGGGGCGGATGTTCGGAACGCGAGCGTCGACGCATCTTGAAGCGGAGAAAAGGCCTATCGGCCTAAGAGTTGCGGTCTTACTTCTGCTCTGATGAGCCAGATTCGGACTTGCCCTCTTCCATAGCCTTCTTGAGTTCGCGCTGAGCGGAACCAAGATTGCGTGCGATCTTTGGTAGCTGGGAGCCGCCAAAGAGAACAAGAATGACGACTGCGACCATGATGAGTTCAGGAGTGCCCATAGGGAAAACCTACCACCGAGGTAGCACGAAGGCCCTTCAGATTGGTAGGCACTTCTCATGCTGGAATGCGTGATCAACATCAGTGAGGGCAAGAACACAGAAATCCTTGCCGCTTTGGAATCAGTTGTTCACGCAGACCTTCTCGATATTCATACTGACGCTGACCACAACCGCAGTGTTTTCACATTGGTAGGTGAAACGGCGCCTCGAGACCTCACCCGCGCATGTATGAATCTTGTTTCTCTAGAGTCCCACTCTGGTGTGCATCCGCGCATTGGAATTGTTGACGTTGTTCCCTTTGTCCCACTTGACAACTCAACAATGAACGATGCAATTCGCGCGCGAGACGATTTTGCACAATGGGCTTCAGAAGAACTTGATATTCCATGTTTTCTCTACGGACCAGAACGATCACTGCCCTCAATCCGCAAAAATGCTTGGGAAACTTTGTGGCCAGACAGTGGGCCAAACGTTCCCCATGTCACTGCCGGAGCAATCTGTGTAGGTGCGCGTGAACCATTGGTTGCCTACAACGTGTGGCTTGAAAACGTGAGCTTGGCTGAGACAAAAAAGATTGCTTCTGCAGTAAGAACTACGTCAATCAGAACTCTTGGATTGCAAGTGGGATCAATGACTCAAGTCAGCATGAATTTGATAGACCCCTATGAAGTGGGGCCCGCCATTGCATTTGATGCGGTCGCACAACTAACTCCAGTTCATCATGCAGAGTTAGTAGGACTACTTCCGTCTCGTGTTCTTGAGGCTGTCTCACTTGATCGGTGGGAGGAACTCGATCTTTCAGTTGAGTCCACTATTGAGTGGCGCCTCTCTCATTTGTAGAGGAATTAACCGTTAACGATGCGACGAGTATCTTGAGCGCGTTGACGGCGCAAACGACGACGCTCACGCTCTGATAGTCCGCCCCAGATTCCAAACTTCTCGCCGTTAGCTAATGCGTACTCAAGGCACTCACCACGAACGACACAGCCCTTGCACACTTCTTTTGCTTCACGGGTGCTTGCACCACGCTCTGGAAAGAAAAGATCGGGGTCTACGCCCAAACAGTTTGCTGCGTCTTGCCACCCACGTTCAGGCGTGAACGGTTGATTTTCTTCGTGCATGAATTTGCCTCCCAGCAGAGATCAAGCGACCCACTGAGGTATCGACTTGCGCTCTTGTAATTACAGCGATGTCATTGTTACAAATTCCTCAGGAAATAGCAACTTTTGGGGGTGTTGACGCAAAATGAAGGACATTCATTCTGCCTGTGGACAACTCAAAACATCAACGATTACGGGCTGTTCTGCGCCTATTTTCCAAGAAATCGACCAAAACAAAATCACCCAGCGAATGCGCATCGGTGAAAAACGCCCTGCCCCGGTTCACTTTGGACATTTGTTCGATGATGCGTCGAAGAGGTCCAGATGCATCGAGCACGAATGAATTCAGTGTGATGCCC
>JALRGJ010000271.1 GCA_023253435.1 Ilumatobacteraceae bacterium
TCCTGGCCGCGGTCGATGCCGTCCGGGGCCTCGGCCCCGACGTCGATTTCGGCCCGTTCGCCTCGTCGTTCAGCGCCGACGACGATCTGGCCACGCAGGCTCTCTCGGCGTTGGTCTCGGCGGCCTACGCGAATGGGGCCACCCACGTCAGCCTTCAAGTGGAGCGCATCGAACCGTGAATCCCCGGCCTGAGACTTCGGTTCACCCGGCGATCGAGATGATCGAGCCACTCCTCGAGTTGCTCGGTTGTCAGTTGGTGAGCCCCGATGAGTGCGAAGCGGCCGACGTGCCCCTTCGTTTCCAAGGCGACGTCGTGGCCGCCGTTCGCTTGCCGGCTCTCCACGGTGCTCTCGATCGGTTGATCGAAACGGTCGAGCGGGAGATCGGTTGCCGAGTTCTCGAGATGAATCGTGAACAGAAGCAGTTGGCCATTCGCCTGCTCGACGAACGGGGTGCCTTCATCCTGCGTCGAGCCGTCGAGGACGTGGCCGACGCCATGGGTGTTTCACGCATCACGGTGTACAACTACCTGAACGCTATTCACCGCTGACCGGAGGAGTCAGATAGCGGTCCAGCAGGGCCACGGTGAAACCTTCGGCTTCCACACGAGCTGCGAATGCGACCAAGTTGT
>JALRGJ010000272.1 GCA_023253435.1 Ilumatobacteraceae bacterium
TGCCGTGCCGCAGGCGAGCAAGTATCGCGGCGGTGGCATGTCCGACTGGTATCTGCCTTCGAAGGACGAGTTGAATCAGCTGTATGCGAAACGAGCACAGATCGGCGGTTTTCGAACGAGCATCATCGGAGAAGGAGACTTCTATTGGAGTTCCTCCGAGTTCGAGGATGGCATCGAGGCGTACGGGCAATGGTTCGACTACGGACGGCAGATTGCGTTGAGCAAGCTCACGACAGGTTTTGTACGCCCCATTCGCGCCGGCTGACTCTGGCAGGATCGATAGTGAGCAAAGAGCACCGTGAACCGGCAGTCAGTCGAGAACTTTCCCTGGCTACCTGGCGCCCCCGGCAGGGATCGAACCTGCGACCTGCGGTTTAGGAAACCGTTGCTCTATCCACTGAGCTACGGAGGCACTCCTGCGAGGTTATCCACCTGCCCTCTGCTGGCGGGTTCGTCCGACACGACGAGGTTCGGTGTCAACCATGTCGTCGTGAAACACTGACGGCATGGGAGTTCTCGGGGTGCCCTATCGAATCTTCCAGCAGGCCTATGTGGTCGACGATCTCGAGCGGGCGGCCCATCACTGGTACCAAACGTACGGTGCCGGACCCTTTGCCATCGCACC